>NZ_JBHVWS010000008.1:226385-232593 GCF_042882185.1 Streptomyces sp. NPDC058239 | reverse complement strand
GGCCGTGGGGGCCCGCGTCGACCCTTTTTTACGCCCTCCCCCCCAAACTCATTCGCCCACACCCCCGCCCACGACCCCGCACTTCCCCCCCCCCCCCGCCCCCGTGGCCGGGGCCCATGGCCGGGCGGTTGGCCGCGAGGTGGTCAGACAGGATGTCAGACCTCCTCGGTGCCACCGCTCTCCTCGTCGGTTGCCTTTTCTTCCTTGGCTGCCGCACCCGGCTGGGGTTCGGCCACCGCCACCCGCGCGGGGCGGATGGTGCGCTCGCCGATCCGATACCCCGGCTGCAGGATCGCCACGCAGGTCGTCTCGGTGACATCCGGCGCGTACGAGTGCATCAGGGCTTCGTGGATCGTCGGGTCGAAGGGCTCGCCCTCCTTGCCGAACTGCTGCAGGCCCAGCTTGGCGACGACCGTCTCCAGCGATTCGGCCACCGACTTGAACCCGCCCACGAGCTCGCCGTGCTCACGGGCCCGGCCGACGTCGTCGAGCACGGGCAGGAGCTCGGACAGGAGACCCGCGACTGCGATCTCCTTGACCGTGGCCCGGTCCCGCTCGACGCGGCGACGGTAGTTCTGGTACTCGGCCTGGAGCCGCTGGAGGTCGCCCGTGCGCTCGTTGAGCGCGGTGCGGACCTGGTCCAGCTGGGCCGTCAGACCGACTGTCTGTACTGCGTCCCCGGCCGGGGACGCCTCCTCCTCGGAAGAGGAGGGGGCGTCCTTCGGCTCAGCTCCGTCAGGGGTGGCGCCGGAGGGGACGTCGGGCTTCTCCTCGAAACCCGGAGTCTCCTCGGTCACACCGCACCGCCCTTCGCGTCCTTCTCGTCGTCCACGATCTCGGCGTCGACGACGTCGTCGTCGGCCTTGGCCTGCTGGGCGCCCGGCTGCGGGTCACCCTGCGGACCGCCCTCGGCCTGGGCGTTGGCGTACATCGCCTGGCCCAGCTTCTGGGAGACGGCCGCGACCTTCTCGGTGGCGGTACGGATCTCGGCGGTGTCCTCGCCCTTGAGCTTCTCCTTCAGCTCGGTGAGCGCGGTCTCCACCTCCGTCTTCACGTCACCGGGGACCTTGTCCTCGTTGTCCTTGAGGAACTTCTCCGTCTGGTAGACGAGCTGCTCGCCCTGGTTGCGGGACTCGGCGGCCTCGCGACGGCGGTGGTCCTCCTCCGCGTACTGCTCGGCCTCCTCACGCATCCGGTTGACCTCGTCCTTCGGCAGCGAGGAGCCACCGGTGACGGTCATCTTCTGCTCCTTGCCGGTGCCGAGGTCCTTGGCAGCGACGTGCATGATGCCGTTCGCGTCGATGTCGAACGCGACCTCGATCTGCGGGACGCCACGCGGGGCCGGCGGCAGGCCGGTCAGCTCGAACATTCCGAGCTTCTTGTTGTACGCCGCGATCTCGCGCTCGCCCTGGTAGACCTGGATCTGCACGGACGGCTGGTTGTCCTCGGCCGTCGTGAAGATCTCGGAGCGCTTGGTCGGGATCGTGGTGTTGCGCTCGATGAGCTTCGTCATGATGCCGCCCTTGGTCTCGATGCCGAGGGACAGCGGGGTGACGTCGAGGAGCAGGACGTCCTTGACCTCGCCCTTGAGGACACCGGCCTGGAGCGAGGCGCCGATGGCGACGACCTCGTCCGGGTTCACACCCTTGTTGGCCTCCTGGCCACCGGTCAGCTCCTTGACGAGCTCGGCGACGGCCGGCATACGGGTGGAGCCACCGACGAGAACGACGTGGTCGATCTCGGAGAGCTGGATGCCCGCGTCCTTGATGACGTTGTGGAACGGGCTCTTGCAGCGGTCCAGGAGGTCGGCGGTGAGCTGCTGGAACTGCGAGCGCGTGAGCTTCTCGTCCAGGTGCAGCGGGCCCTCGGCGGACGCCGTGATGTAGGGCAGGTTGATCGTGGTCTCGGTCGAGGACGAGAGCTCGATCTTCGCCTTCTCCGCAGCCTCGCGCAGACGCTGGAGAGCCATCTTGTCCTTGGACAGGTCCACGCCGTGACCGTTGGCGAACTGCTTCACCAGGTAGTCGACGACGCGCTGGTCCCAGTCGTCACCACCGAGGTGGTTGTCACCGTTGGTGGCCTTCACCTCGACGACGCCGTCGCCGATCTCCAGCAGCGATACGTCGAAGGTGCCGCCACCGAGGTCGAAGACGAGGATCGTCTGGTCGTCCTTGTCGAGCCCGTACGCCAGCGCGGCGGCCGTCGGCTCGTTGACGATACGCAGGACGTTCAGGCCCGCGATCTCGCCGGCCTCCTTCGTCGCCTGACGCTCGGAGTCGTTGAAGTACGCGGGGACCGTGATGACCGCGTCGGTCACCTTCTCGCCCAGGTACGACTCGGCGTCCCGCTTCAGCTTCTGCAGGATGAAGGCGCTCATCTGCTGCGGGTTGAAGCTCTTGCCGTCCAGGTCGATCTTCCAGTCAGTGCCCATGTGGCGCTTGACGGAGCGGATGGTCCTGTCGACGTTGGTCACTGCCTGACGCTTGGCGACCTCGCCGACCAGCACCTCGCCGTTCTTCGCGAAGGCGACGACGGACGGCGTGGTCCTGGCGCCCTCTGCGTTGGTGATGACGGTGGGCTCGCCGCCTTCGAGAACGCTGACGACGGAGTTAGTCGTGCCCAGGTCGATGCCGACCGCACGTGCCATTTCAATTCCTCCAGCTTGACTACTTGAGTGGAACTGACTCAAGGATGCACGACAGGCGTCTCAGTGTCAACAGAGTTGAGTCGAGCAGACTCAACTATCGTGCACGCACCTCGCGCGCACAAGGAGATCAAGGACGACACCCACCCGCCCCGCGGGCCAAGCAGGCCGCCCCCATCATCGCGCCATGGGATCGTTCTGTCACAAAATGCCGTGAGTCACGCAAAACCGGCACTCGATCCGCCCGACCCCCAGGCAGGTGCGAACGATGCAGAGGCAGAGACAGGGGCAGAGGCCGGGCCGCACGCCGGGCCGCATGCCGATCCGTATGCAGGCACAGCCGCGGGAGTGGACATGGGAGTGGCTACGGGAATGGCGGCGGGCGAGACCGTCGGCCAAGCGCGTACTGGACCTGACCCTCGGCTCGGCCCTGCTGGCACTGGCCGCTCCTCTGCTCGCCGCGGGCGCCCTCGCCCTCGCGGCGCGGCGGCCCCCCGGCGGCGTACTGACCCGCTCACCCCGGATCGGCCAGGGCGGCCACCTCTTCGTACTGCATTCGCTGCGCACCCGGCGGCTGCGGCTGGATCTGCTCTCCCGGCTGCTGCACGTCGTACGGGGAGACCTCTCCCTGGTCGGCCCGGAGCCCCTGACACCGGACGACGAGCGGGCCCGGCCCCCCGGAGCCGATGCCGATACCCCCGAAACCGCCGCCACCACCGCCGCGAGACACTGGCGACAGGAACTGAAACCGGGCCTCACCGGCCTGGCGCAGGTACGCTCCCGCTCCGGAATGCCGTGGGACGAGCCGGCCCTGCTCGACCAGCACTACGCCGAGCACCACTGGGTGGGACTCGACCTGGCCATCCTGGCGAGAGCCGCACACGCTCCGCTGCGCAGGGCGATCCGCAGACTCACCCGGCACGGCAAGGCACACCTGAGCGACACAGATCACCGCCGATGCGGCTACAGCGCGGCGGAATAAGTGGATAGTGTCAGCACAGACTGATTAAGTTACTGCTTAGTAATCGCCAGTATTCGCTTGTAGACGCTGGATCCCACCCTCGCAGGCCCGAGGAGCCCCCAAATGCAACTCGCCGCGATCATCGTGTCGCTGGTGCTGACTGTGGTCGGCGTTGCGCTCATCGCCCGAGCCGTCGCGCAGATCTACCGGTTCGTCAAGCTCGGACAGCCGGTCCCGGCAGGCAGCCGCACCGACAACCCGAAACAGCGCACGATCACCCTGGTCAAGGAGTTCCTCGGCCATACCCGGATGAACCGGTGGGGGATCGTCGGCTTCGCGCACTGGTTCGTCGCCATCGGCTTCCTGACGCTGCCGCCGACGCTGCTCCAGGCGTACGGGCAGCTCTTCAAGGCCGACTGGGTCCTGCCGATCATCGGCAACTGGCTGCCGTTCGAGATGTACACCGAGTTCATCGGTCTGATGACGACGGTCGGCATCCTCGTGCTGATCGCCATCCGGCTGCTGAACCTGCCGTCCCGGGCCGGCCGCAAGTCCCGTTTCGCGGGCTCCAAGGCCTGGCAGGCGTACTTCGTCGAGTACGTCATCCTCGGCATCGGTCTGGCGATCCTGACCCTGCGCGGTCTCGAGGGCGCGATCCACCACGTCGAGGGCTACGACGCCGCGTACTTCATCTCGTACCCCTTGGTCCTGGCGTTCAAGGGCCTCGCGCTCGGCACGCTGCAGAACCTCATCTACTTCACCGCGATGATCAAGATCGGCATCTCGCTGATCTGGATGATCACGGTCTCGCTCAACACGAACATGGGTGTCGCCTGGCACCGCTTCCTCGGCTTCCCCAACATCTGGTTCAAGCGGAACGCGGACGGCGCGGTCGCGCTCGGCGCTCTGCAGCCGATGACGTCGGGCGGCAAGGAGATCGACTTCGAGGACCCGGGCGAGGACGACATCTTCGGTGTCTCCCAGGTCGAGCAGTTCTCCTGGAAGGGCATCCTCGACTTCTCCACGTGTACGGAGTGCGGTCGCTGCCAGTCGCAGTGCCCCGCCTGGAACACGGGCAAGCCGCTCTCCCCGAAGCTCCTGATCATGTCCCTGCGCGACCACGCGCACGCCAAGGCCCCGTATCTGCTGGCCGGCGGCGGCAAGGACATGGAGGGCAACGAGAAGGCGTCCGAGGAGCAGTTGAAGGACGTCCCCGCCGCTGCCCTCGCGGAGGCCGAGCGCCCGCTGATCGGCACGGTCGAGGAGAACGGCGTCATCGACCCGGACGTGCTCTGGTCCTGCACCACCTGCGGTGCGTGCGTGGAGCAGTGCCCGGTCGACATCGAGCACATCGACCACATCGTCGACATGCGCCGCTACCAGGTGATGATCGAGTCCGCGTTCCCGTCCGAGGCGGGCACGATGCTCAAGAACCTGGAGAAGAAGGGCAACCCCTGGGGGCTCGCCAAGAAGCAGCGCGTCGAGTGGACCAAGGAGGTCGACTTCGAGGTCCCGATCGTCGGCAAGGACGTCGAGGACCTGTCCGAGGTCGACTACCTGTACTGGGTCGGCTGCGCGGGCGCTCTCGAAGACCGGGCCAAGAAGACCACCAAGGCCTTCGCGGAGCTCCTCCACATCGCGGGCGTCAAGTTCGCGATCATGGGCGGCGACGAGAAGTGCACGGGTGACTCGGCCCGCCGCCTGGGCAACGAGCCGCTGTTCCAGCAGCTCGGCCAGGAGAACGTCGCGATGCTGAACATGGCGTTCGGCGAGGATGACGACGAGCCCGGGACGAAGAAGCCGAAGTCGTCGAAGAAGATCGTCGCGACCTGCCCGCACTGCTTCAACACCATCGCGAACGAGTACCCGCAGCTCGGCGGCGAGTACGAGGTCATCCACCACACCCAGCTGCTCCAGCACCTCATCGACGAGGGCAAGCTGATCCCGGTGACCCCGGTCGAGGGTCTGATCACGTACCACGACCCGTGCTATCTGGGCCGCCACAACAAGATCTACACCCCGCCGCGCGAGATCATCGCGAAGGTTCCGGGCCTCAGGAACGAGGAGATGCACCGCCACAAGGAGCGCGGCTTCTGCTGCGGTGCCGGTGGTGCCCGGATGTGGATGGAGGAGCGGATCGGCAAGCGCATCAACAACGAGCGCGTCGACGAAGCCCTCTCCCTCAACCCGGACATCGTCTCCACCGCCTGCCCGTTCTGCCTCGTCATGCTGACCGACTCGGTCAACGGCAAGAAGAACGACGGCAAGGCGAAGGAGTCGGTCCAGGTGGTCGACGTATCGCAGCTGCTGCTGGACTCCGTGAAGACCCCGGCCGACCCGGCCGGCGAGGCGGAGCCGGTGGACGCACCGGAGCCCGAGCCGGTGAAGTAACCAGGGCTGTCGTGCGACAGAAGCGGGGGGGGCCGGCGCGGGGGGGGGGGCCGCCCCCGGGGGGTTTTAGGGAGGCGAGCCCAAGGGGGGGCGCCCCCCCCGGGGGGGGGGTGGACCCCCTAGTGCCGGCCGCGCCCGGGGGGGGGGTTGTGGGGGCGCCCGGGGGGGGGCCCCCCCCCCCCCCACCGCCGTGCCCCGGGACACCCATGGGC
>NZ_JBHVWS010000008.1:2393-226375 GCF_042882185.1 Streptomyces sp. NPDC058239 | reverse complement strand
TCGGTTGCTTTTTTTTTTTATACCCCCCCCCGCCCGCCGGGGTTACCACCCGGGGGCGGGGGCGCGCCCCCCGGGCCGGCCCGGGCGGGGGGGCCCCCCCCCCCCGCTTCTGTATTTCCGCACGGCTACGCATGGGGTCGCCCCCCAGGGTTCCCCTAGGGGATGTCACAGCTCGGCCGCAATGGCGGGCAGGTTCCCCGGGCCCTCTCACCGCACCCACGCAGACCAGGTACGTTCGACGACGTGGCTGGATTCAGGATCGGACGCGGCCGGGACAACCGCACCCCGCAGCAAGCGCAACAGCAACCGCGGCAGCAGCCGTACGGCACACAGGCACCACCGCCGTACGCCCAGCAGCCATGGCCGCCGACGGGAGGCAACGGCGCCCCGCCCCCGTACAACAACGGCGGACACGGTGGAAACAACGGGCCCGGCGGGCACAACGGCGGCTACGGCAACGGCTACAACAGCGGCGGCCACGGCGAGCCGGAGTATTTCGGCGACCCGTACCAGCAGCCCCACCACCCCCACGGGTCCGCCCAGCACGGCGACCCGTACGCCAACTCCCCCGGCCACACCCAGGCGTTCAGCATCGGTGAGGACCCCTACGGCGACGGCAACACCTACCGCGCCGGCCAGGCCCCCGCCCAGCCCGCGGGCCCGCGGCTGCGGTGGAAGGACCTGCTCACCGGCATCTTGCTGCGCCCGGGACCGACGTTCTGGCAGATGCGCGACTACCCGGTCTGGGGCCCGGCGCTCATCGTCACGTTCCTGTACGGCCTGCTCGCCCTCTTCGGCTTCGACCAGGCCCGGGACGACGCGATCCACGCGACGATCTCCACAGCGGTCCCCTACGTCGTCATCACGGGCATCGGCTTCGTCATCGGCGGCCTGGTCCTGGGCGCGGTCACGCACACGCTCGCCCGCCAGCTCGGCGGCGACGGCTCCTGGCAGCCGACCGTGGGCCTCTCCATGCTGATCATGTCGATCACGGACGCTCCCCGCCTGATATTCGCGCTCTTCCTCGGCGGCGAGAACTCCCTGGTCCAGGTCCTCGGCTGGATCACCTGGCTGGCCTCGGCCGCGCTCTTCACCTCGATGGTGAGCAAGTCGCACGACCTGCCATGGCCGAAGGCGCTGGGCGCATCCGCGATCCAGCTGATCGCGCTGCTGTCGATCATCAAGCTGGGCACGATCTGACGGCATCCGACCATCCGAGGAAGAGCCCCCGACACACCGCGTCGGGGGCTCTTCCTCATGCGGGTACGACTGCTCGCGGATGACCGTGCCGCGTATCCCACACCATGCCGGCTCGGCCGACGCCACACGACAAACCGCAGTGGAGGTAATTGGAGGCCCGCGGAGACCTGGTACACGGTGCGCCGTACGAGGTGTGCGTCTCCGTGGCCGAGAAAGAGGGCGCGGCACCGAACATCTACAACTCAGCGGTACTGGGCTTCCAATACCGCGGTCCGCCCCCGACCACACACCGCCGGCCGCAGACCGCCGGCTCTACAGGCTCTACGCGCCCTACGCGCCCTACGCGTCGAGAACCTGCCCGCTACGCGGCACGACGGGCTTGTCCACACTCCACGGGAAGTTGATCCAGCGATCGGTCTTCTTCCACACGTACTCGCACTTCACGAGCGAATGCGGCTTCTCGTAGATGACCGCGCTGCGCACATCGGCAACATGATCGATACAGAAATCGCGCACCAGCTTCAGCGTCTTCCCGGTATCGGCGACGTCGTCGGCGATCAGGACCTTCTTGTCCGAGAAGTCGATCACGTTCGGAACGGGAGCCAACATGACCGGCATTTCCAAGGTGGTGCCCACCCCGGTATAGAACTCCACATTCACCAGATGAATGTTCTTGCAGTCCAGGGCATAAGCGAGCCCGCCCGCGACGAATACCCCGCCCCGCGCGATGCTCAGCACGACATCGGGCTCGAATCCGTCGTCGGCCACGGTCTGCGCCAGCTCACGCACGGCATGGCCGAACCCCTCGTATGTCAGGTTCTCCCGCACATCACCGTTCATTCCGGCATCACACCTGGGTCCGGTGGAAATTCATGAACGACCGCGACGCGGTCGGCCCGCGCTGGCCCTGATACCGCGATCCGTACCGCTCCGAGCCGTACGGGAACTCCGAAGGAGAACTCAGCCGGAACATGCAGAGCTGCCCGATCTTCATCCCCGGCCACAGCTTGATCGGCAACGTGGCGAGATTCGACAGCTCCAGGGTCACATGCCCGGAGAAACCGGGGTCGATGAATCCGGCGGTCGAATGCGTCACAAGACCGAGTCGCCCCAGCGAACTCTTGCCCTCCAGCCGCGACGCAAGATCGTCGGGCAATGAGATGACCTCGTATGTCGAAGCGAGCACGAACTCACCGGGGTGCAGGATGAACGCCTCGTCCCCGTCCGGCTCGACCATGCGCGTCAGATCGGCCTGCTCGACGGCTGGATCAATATGTGGATAGCGGTGGTTCTCGAACACCCGGAAGTAGCGGTCGAGCCGCACATCGATGCTCGAGGGCTGCACCATCGACGCGTCGAACGGATCAATGCGTACACGTCCGGCGTCGATCTCGGCCCGGATGTCCTTATCTGAGAGAAGCACGCCCCGAGGATACGCAGAACGCGCGGGCCCGCCCCAATCCGGGACCGCCCCGCGCGCCTGTGACCGCTCCTACCGCTCCTCGAACACCACGGGCACGGCATGCCGAAGCCGCGCACAACGAGGACAGCGAATGAGCCGCCCGGGACCGATCCGCCCGGACCCGAGCTGCTGCATCGGGAACGAAGCGGTAGCGAAAACGTGCCCTTCGGCACAGCGGACGACGGTGCGCTCCATGGAGTCCATCAAGTCCCTTCCCCAACAAGCCTTGGACGAGAAAGCCACATTAGGGGATGAACAGGACGCCACTCCAGGCGGCACTCCGACCACCCACGCTACGCCCTCAACTCCCGCCCACGGCACCCGCATCCACCCTCCCCCCACAACGAAAAGGCCCCACGGCTCAAACGCCGGGGACCTGGCATGGGGTAGAGTGTGGAGCCATGCGAAGCCGATCAAACGGCTCGCTTCGCGGGTGTAGTTTAATGGTAGAACATGAGCTTCCCAAGCTCAGAGCGCGAGTTCGATTCTCGTCACCCGCTCCATGATGAAGGCCCTGGTCGGAGACCAGGGCCTTGTTTGTTGTCTGGACCTGTCAGTCTTTGCCATGCCCTCCGCATGCCCCAATTCCTGCGAATGCCCTGACCGGAATCCCCCTGGTGCACCACCTGCACCACGCAGGCGGGTCGCAGTCTCGACCTGGCTGCCAAGGAAGCATGCCTCTCGGTGTGCAGGGGAACGCCACCAGGGCCGACTCATCTCAGCGTCGGCCCCAGTGGTGTGTTGATGTGCTCAAAGGCTCAGAGCGATGCCTCTACTCCGAGGCTTCCGGCACTGATGGCTCCCCGCAGAACGTGAGCGATCTCCTCAGGCTTCAGGTCGATGCCGTCGAGCCCCTTCACGGTCAGCGGGATCTCCTCCAGCGCGTATTCTCCGCGGCCCTCGGCGCTGAACTCGGGACCGGTGCGGTCGTCGAAGGACCAGGTCGCGATGCGGGCGAGGTAGAAGAGCTGACGCTCGTCGTCGGACTCCATCGTGTGGAGGAGGCGGATGATGTCGGCCTTCCCCGCGATCTCCTCGTGGATCTCGCGGTGGAGGGCGGCCTCCCGGGACTCGTCGCTGGCTTCAACGCCGCCGCCGGGCAGTACCCAGTACTCGGGGATGTCGGGCTTGGTGCGGCGAATGACCAGCATCGTGTCGTCAGCGGTGACGAGGACGGCGCGGACTCGTTCGATCATGTCGGTCTGTCTCCTTGCTTGTTGGCGGCCTCAGTGCAGCAGCCAGCCGCCGTCGACGTGGACGGATTGCCCAGTGATGAACGAGGCGGAGGGGCCCACGAGGAACGTCACCAGGGCCGCGACGTCTTCGGGCCGGCCACGGCGAGGGACGCACTGGCGTTTGATCTGGTCCTCCGGGCGCGCACGGTGCTGGGCGGGGATCGCGTTCTCGGCCTCGACCTGGATAGCGCCGGGCATGACCGTGTTGACGCAGATCCCGTACGGGCCCAGTTCGCGGGCGAGGGAGCGGGTCAGGCCCAGCAGCCCGGCCTTCGCGGTGTTGTACGCGACGAGGTTCGTCCGGCCGGCGCGGGCGTTGACGCTGCCGATGTTCACGATCCGGCCCCAGCGGCGTTCGACCATGCCGGGGGTCAGCGCGTGGCAGGTGCGGTAGTGGGCGGTGAGGTTCACGTCGAGGGAGTAGTTCCAGGCGGTCTCGTCGGTGTCCTGCCAGGCGACGCGGGGGTAGGAACCAGCGTTGTTCACCAGGATGTCGACGGGTCCGATCTCGGCGCGGACGAGGTCGGCCATGGTCTGGACCGCACCCGGATCGGTCAGGTCGGCGTTCACCGCGATCCCGGGGCTGCCCACCCGCTCGAAGGCGGCGAGGAGGGCGTGGGCGTCAGGGTCCTGACCGAGGTGGTTGACCGCGACGGTCGCTCCGGCGGCGGCGAGCGCCCGCCCGATCTCGGCACCGATGCCGGTGGCCCCGCCGGTGACGAGGGCATTGCGGCCCTGGAGCGGCCGGGTCTGGAGAGGGGTCTCAAGCAGGGGCAGGGACATTGCTGCTCCGTTCACCGGGGTGGGGGTGGGAGGCCGACGCGGTGGTGAAGAAGGTGTCGATCGTCGTGAGCGGGTCCTGGCTCTCGGCAAGCTTGATCAGTACGAGCAGGAGGTCGTGTCCGGTCAGCCGGGAGGCCGGGATGACCCCGAGGATGCGCAGGGCGAGGAAGGCGTGGATCTCCTCCAGGCCGCTGCTGTTCTCCCCGCGAAGGCCGTCCAGGGCCCGTGTGATGGCCGCACCGCGGCCGGGGCCGGTGTTCCAGGAGTACCGGACGTCGATGTGCCGACTGCTCTGGTGCAGTTCCAGGTGCTCGATGCGCGGGCGGGACAGTGGCGGCAGGGCGAGGCGGAGGGTGCGGGCGTACACGTCGGGCTGGTAGCGGGGGACGAGCCAGCCGCCCAGGGCCATCAGGTACCAGAGCAGGTTGGCGGCCTCGCCCGCGACGGTGTTGCGGCCGGCGAACTCGAAGTCGAGCCAGCACAGCGGGTCGGCGATGTTCGGTTCCGTGGGATCGCCTTGCGTCAGACCGGCGAGCCGGCGGCGGTCGGGAGCCAGGGCGTGGCGGAGGCTGTCGTTGATTTCGGCAACGTTCAACGTCAGCTGCCTGCCGTTGGCGGTGAGCGTGAAGTCGGCCAGCTCCCGGAGGGTGACGACCGTATCGGTGTGGGGCAGGGCGAGCGGCAGGTCACGGCGCAGGTACCAGCGGTCCAGCCGACCACCGGGACGGATGCGGTCGAGGTAGAGGTCCGGGACGCACTCGGCCAGCGGCACGCTCTTCCCGGTCTCCTCGGCCGCCGCCCGCAGGTCGGTGCAGACGCCGTCCACGAGGCAGTCCACGCGGGGCTGCACGGCCGGATCGCGGTCGGCGAGGGCGATCACGTCGCCCATGAGCAGCTCGCACCGGCCAGTGGCGAAGACGTCCTCGTAGACGAGGAGTTGCCTGTCCGGTAACGCGATCTGCCCGTGAAGGGCCGGAACCGCGATGCGGGATACGAGCCGCGCCCATCCCTTCGCCTCGGTTTCGGCCTGCTCGCGGGTCGCCACCGGCTTGTGGAAGGCGCCCGCTGTCGTCGGGGACCGCCGAGCGCTCGCGCTCACCGCGTCTCCCCGGGGAAGGTATCCAGCCAAGCCTGGAGAACGAGGCGCGCGAGCGCCTCAGCGGCGGGGCGCTCGGTGCGGGCGGTGGTGACCACGCTCGTGTCCTGCCGTCCGGCGTCGAGGAGGACGGTGAGGGCGTCGCTGTCGGAGGGGCACTCGATCCCGCTGAAGCGGAGCTGGATCTTCGCGAGCAGCGCGGTGACCTTGTAGAGGCCGCGGAGGTCGGGTGTTCCCTTGAGGAGCTGGCGACGGATCTCGATGGCGGCCTGGATGCCTTCGCGCAGGCTCGCGGCGACGTCGGTGGCCGCGTCCGGAGCGGGCAGGGCCAGGCCAGGGGTGGACCACAGAGGGACCAGCGCCCCGCTGCCGATGAGCGCGAGAACGTGGAGGAGTCGGGAGGTGACAGCGCCGGCCCGGCACTCGGCTCGGGTCAGTACGGTCATGCCCAGTTTGACCCCGCCGAGTTCCGCCTCCAGTTCCGCGAGGATCTGGCGCATCTCGTCGAGGGAGGAGGTGTCGGCCACGACCAGGACGTCGAGGTCGCTCCAACCGTGCTGGTACTTGCCCCGAGCACCGCTGCCGGTGACCGCCAGCAGGTCGATCAGCGGGCGCAGGCCGGTGGTGCGGTCGAGGAACTCGGCCAGGTAGGACTCCAGGTGCACGGGGAGTCCGAGTGCGTTGACCGGCATGGTGCAGGGCTGGTGCTCCGGCCAGCGGCGGTCGAGCGCGATGCGGTCCAACCGGCGCTCCAGCCTCAGGCGCGGCCCGTCGTTGCCGATGACCTCGTGGGCGATGGAGACGATCTTGTCCGCACCTCGTGCGCTCTTGACGAGGTCGCGGTCGGCGACGTCCTGGGCCCCGGCGGTGCCCCGCCGGGTGCGCGTGGCCTCGGAGGCGTCCAGGTAGGCGATGGTGAGCTGAGGTCCGAGCATCCGGGCGAGTTCGGCGGTCGAGTCGAAGTCGTGCAGCGACTCGATGCTGACGGAGTCGAGGAAGTGGTGGGCCTGGCAGAAGCGGTCCAGCGCGTCCACGATCAGCTCGGCCTGCACGACCGATCCCAGCCGGTACGGGTCGTGAATCCCCGCCCGGCCGGCCGCGTCCTCGATGAGGTGCCCGATCTTGAGGCGAGCGTGGCCGTGCTGCGTGCGCAGGTACTCGCCGGCCGTGCTCTTGCCGCTCTCCGACATGCCGCCCAGCGCGGTGACGTGCACTCCTGCCAGGGCCCTGCCGGGCACGTCCGGGTGCAGGGGCGCCAGGAGCCGGCGCACCTCATCCTGAATGGTGACGGTGCACCGGTCGCCAATGCGGATCGACATCGGGAAGCGACCGTCGTCGACGAGCCGGTTGATCTGCTCGTGGAGGTGGCGCTGATACGCCGCGTAGGTATCGGTGACGGTCACCTCATGGGCCAGGCTCCGACGAGTGCCTTCCTCGGGGTCATCGCAGTGCAGGAGGACGAGGGCGCGCTCGCCCTCCTCGGCGGTCCGCAGGTCGGTTTCGTACGGGGCCAGCAGGAGCAGAGCCCGGTCCGCGGCCTGCGCGGCGCCCAGGTCCTCCCGTACGGCCACCGTTGCGGCGACGGACGCCTCCAGCATCGGGATGCCCCGGTCCAGCAGGCGCACCGGCGTGGAGAAGGGGTGCCGGGAGCGTTCCAGATAGGAGGTGGCGAGGACGTCGGCGACCTCCTCAACCGGGCCGGTCTCGAACCACCAGCGGGCCATGCCGCCGACTTTGATGGCGGCCCACCGGGGGTCGTAGTGGTCGAGCGGGCCCGCGGAGGTCGCGGCCCGGCGCATGCGCCGGGCCAGGATTCCGATCTGCTTGGTCTTCCCCGTGTTGTCGGGGCCGCTGAACGCGACCGACACGGGGAGGGGATACGTGTCGCTGTTGTACGGAGTGGACATGGGCTTCCCTTCACTGGTGATGAGGAGCGGGTACGCCGGCGAGGTGCCGTGGACGGCCTGCGGCGAGAATGCGGTGGGGCTCCGGCCCCGGTCGGGGAGGACAGGACGGGCCGGAGTGCCTATCCGGGGCCGTCGGCCAACGGAACGTCCTCGGCGCTGAGCGTCGGCTGCGCCAACGGGATCTGTGCGGAGGAGTGCTCGGTGTGAGCCAGAAGGCCGACCATGGTGAGTCCGGCAGCCGTGCCGAGGGCCCAGACCCAGCTCAGGGCCGTCTCCAGCGGGTCGGATAACGGGGAACGGATCACCGGACCGCCTCTCTTACGGCGAGGTGCTGTGCGTGCCGCACCAGGGCGTCGCGAAGACGGGATCGTGCAGGTCCGTGCGCTGTCAGTGGGCATCGCCACCGTCGGTTCCTCTCACGTGTCCGGGCAGGCGCCAACAGGCCCTGGACGGGGCCTGTTCGAGCCATTCGGAGATCTGCGGGGTGATGTTCAGTGAACGGCGGTCCGCGCTCCCGGGACAGGGCCCAGGATGTAGTCCTGCGTAATCCCGCGTAATCCAGGTGGGGAGGGTGACGGGGTGCCGAGGAACCCGGCCGTCGCGGAACTGATCAAGCGGGCCTGCCAGGAACGCGGCTGGGGCCCTTCGGAGTTGGCACGCGCACTCGGCCTCGCCGAATGCGGTGACCCGCGCCGCTTGCAGCGTCAGCACGCCCGGCGGTGGATCGAGGGCGAACGAACCCCCGGCCACTGGTGGCCCTACATCGCGCAGGTGCTGGCACTGGACCCCGAGGCGATCAACCTCCCGGAGCCCATGCCTGCGGCACTCCACACCGATACCGTTGCATCAGTCCTGCACCTGGGAAGGAGCGACGTGGAACGTCGGGAGTTCATTCTCGCCTCCAGCGGATACGCGCTGTCCGCACTCGGCCTGCCCGACATGGACAGCATCACCCGCCGGACCAAGACCGCCCTTCCCGGAGCCGTCCGCGTCGGCCAGGGCGAGGTGGCCGCCGTACGCCACATGGTCAAGGCCCTCGGCGACTCAGCCTCCGAACTCGGCGGCGGGCACGCCCGCCATCTGGCCGTTCGCTACCTCACCCAGGACGTCGCCCCCTGGCTGGAGGGCCGCTTCACCGAGGCCACCGGCCGTGACCTGTTCGCCGCGACCTCCCAGCTCGTCCACCTCGCCGGCTGGATGGCCCAGGACGAAGGCGACACCCCCGAACTGCGCGGGCTCGCCCAGCGCTACTACGCCCACTCCTTCCGTCTGGCCGCCGAGGCCGGCGATCTGGAGCTCTCGGCGACGGCCCTCCGCGGCCTCGCCGTCCAGTGCGTCGACCTCGGCTACCGGGCCGAGGCCGTCCAGCTCGGCGAAGCCTGCGTGGAATACGGCCGCCACCTCGACAACCCACGTGCCATCGCCTACTACGAGGCCACCCTCGCCAACGCCGCCGCCCAGGACGACGACCGCCGCATGGCCACCAAGCACCTCGCCATGTCCGAGACCGCCATCGGCAAGCCGGCGGCCACGGACGGCGACTCCTGGGCCGCCCACTACTCCCCCGGCCGCTGGGCCCACGAATCCGGCATGATCCTCTCCCGCCTCGGCGACCTCGACGCCGCCGAGGAACACCTTCACCTGGCCCTCGACATTCACGGCCTCGACCGCCGCCGGACTCGCGCCATCGTCCTCGCCGACCTCGGCGGCGTCCGCCTCCGCCAAGGCGACGTCGACGGTGCCATGGCCACTTGGCGCGACTTCCTCGACTGCGCCGACGGAATCCGCTCGGTGAAAGTCCAGGCCGCGCTCCAGGACATGCGGGTCCGCCTTCGACGGTACAGCGGAGTCCAAGAAGCTGCGGAGCTCCGTGAGCGGGCGGCCCGCATCGCCAGCTGAGGGCAACCCCAATCGGCCGGATGATCACATCTGCAGATTGAGATGGGGGCGGGGCTCACCCGCCCCCAGGCACCTCTACTCTTCTGTGGTTGTCTGCTCGTCAGTGGAGCGTCGGCTGCTTTGAATCCGCCGGGTCGCCCAAGCGGCGACGGCAACTACAAGAGCGGCAGAAAGACTTCCCAGGAACTCGGGCAGAACGTCACGGAACAGGCCGTTCACAAAGTCACTCCATCAGTGCGCATATGTCCGCGCTGGCGGGGCGACTTACCGCAGCGGAGAGCGCACGATCCGACGATCTTGAATCGTCGGCCGGTTCACCAACCCATTTCGGCAAGGTTGGTACGCCATCCGCTGCGTGCTCTCCGGCGGTCACGAGCCACCTGTCGAGCGGTCCCGACGAGAGCTTCCCAAAGTCCGCCAGATCATGTGCCCTCGTGGCGGCAGTATCCGTGTCGCTCGGTCCGGATCGTCGCCCCTTCCCAATCCACCCAACTGAGTTGTCAGACCCTGCGCTTACCCTGCGCTGAACCGAGCCGATGCAGCAGTCGGATGGAGAACCATAGGATGGCATCAACCTGCGCATGGTGTGGCGGCAGCATCCCACCAGAACGGGCTCCCCAGGCTAAGTACTGCGGGGTGGAGTGCCGCGAACGGCAAGGCATTGCGAGCAAAAGGGGTACCCGCCGCCCACCACAGAAGCACTTCGTCTGCGTGGTGTGTGCAGGCCCAATCCCCTCCACCCGGCACCGTGCCTGCATGACCTGCTCCGAGGAGTGCGCCACGGAACGGCGCCGCGAAGTAGGCAATGAGACCCGCCGGACCCAGACCCAGCGCAAGCTCGCCGGCCTCGTCAAGGCATGTGCACACTGCCAACAGGTGTTCACCCCGCAGGCCATGCCGTGGCAAAAGTTCTGCTCCAAGCAGTGCGCCCAGCAGGCAGGTGCAAAGCGTGCCGATCTCAAGCGGCAGGAGCGGCTCTCGACCGGCGACTTCAAGCAGTGCACACTCGAAGGCTGCGGCGGCCTGGCCGTGGCGCGTGGGTACTGCCGCAGCCATTACGCGCGCTGGCACAAGCACGGAGACCCACGGCACGAAGCAGTTCCTCGGCAGATGCGCTACTGCGCTGTTGAGAACTGCTCGAAGGCGGCAGCCGCCCTCGGGCTTTGCCCGCGGCACCGACGCCTGCAGAAACTGTACGGAGACGCATTGGGGGCCAAGTGCACCCAGTGCCGCATCAGATACACGGCGTCTGGCCGGCCCGGCTGGTGTACTCACTGCGCTTCGGAAGTGTTTGCGAACAACGGCTACCGCCCGCTGGAAGCCTTCCAGGGCAGCAATCAGCCTGTGAAGGTCGCCTGCCTGAACTGCGACGAGGTGTCAGCAGTACTGCTCAGCAATGCGATCCGGGGCGGTTCATGCATCCACTGTTTTCGACGTCTCCGGGCGGGCCGGGACCGCGCCCTACCCAAGTCCGAAGCGCTCAAAGCCTTGGCAGGTCTCCGTCTGGTCCTGACTGGGCCGTACGCCCGAGCCACGCTCGCAGTGGCTGTCGAATGCCTGGATTGCGGTACCGGCACGACCGTCAAGGTCTCCGACATCACGGGCGGACGGCGCCACATCGGGTGCCGCAGTTGTGCACGGGATGCCGCAGCCAATGAGATCACCTATTGCGCGGCAGGCTGCGGCCGGTCATTCGGACAGCCGTTGAACGGCCCTCGCCGCAAGTGGTGCAGCCAAGCGTGCATGGAGTACTTCGGGCGCCACTCAAAGCCCTATCCGAAACATGTGGGGACACGCCTCTGCCGCGACTGCGAAGCGGACATCACGGCCAAGCAGCTCTCGGCGGTTCGCTGTGATGACTGTCTCCCGGCATGGAAGAACGAAGCGCGTCGCAGACGCTGGGCCGAAGATCCGGACCTCCGTCGTCGCCAGCAAGCAGACGCAGCGAACCGTCGTCGGGCCAGGATCCGAGGCAATGGCCGCGAGCGATACGAGCGACTCGACGTGTTCGAACGGGATCGTTGGCAGTGCCGGCTCTGCTCCTTCCCAGTGGACCAAACCGCACAGTGGCCGGACCCGCTGTCCGCCGCCATCGACCATGTCGTGCCCATCGCCGCCGGCGGACCCGACACCCTAAGCAACGTGCAGCTGGCTCACCAGGGCTGCAACTGGCGCAAGTCAAGCAAGGACTCGATTGGAATCGGCCCAAACGAATTCATCCACCCTGCCGTGGTCACCCGGTTCCTAGGCAAGAAGGAATCGGGCCCAGAAGCCTCTCCTGCGAGATACCTCGACGGCTGATATCGGTCGTCTCCGCTACGCTCCACGAAGCCTGCCTGTATCACTGGGGACAGCCGCCGAGGACTATCTTTCGACTTCGTCACTCCCCGAACCGGCCTGCGGCGACGCGTGCCACAACGTGCCAGTAGGGGCGGTGAACAACGGGCAACAGAGGGCCATCACAGGCAGAGCGGCAGGTGCTCCTCAGGAGAGATTCCCGCAGGTCAGAGACTATGCACAGGCTCAAGTGCCGGGTGATCCCCAAGCTCAGAGCGCGAGTTCGATTCTCGTCACCCGCTCCAGCAGAAAGCCCCAGGGCAGCGGCCCGGGGCTTTGTCGTTGTCCAGACCAATTCAGGCGCCCCGCGCCACCTTCGCACCACCCGTCACCACATCACGTCATTCGGCGCCCGAGGTGCCGCGTCAGGAGGTCGGCGAAGCCAGGTAGGCCGGCCTTCGCGAGTCGAGCGATGGCATCGGTGATCGTGACTGGCGGGTTGCGCTTCTCTCCGGCAAGCCTGACCACTGTCTCCACCACCTCATGCGGCAACTCGCGATACAGCCCGCACAGGTACGAATCCGGGTCGATCACCCGCACTCCACGCTCAGCCAAGTCACCGGCAGGGAAGTCGGCAAGGTTCCATGTGATCAGCGCATCGGCCCCGGCAGCCACCGCTGCCGCCGCATGGTGCCGGTCGTCGGGGTCATCGCCCGGCATTTCATCCACAAGGTGCCCATAGACCGCCGCCGCGATCTCACAGTCGGCGAAGAAACGTCGGACGGCTTGGGCAACCGCAGCAGCCGACTCCGCCGAACGCCTTCCCTCCCGGACGATGACCCGCTACCACTCCGCGAGCAGCCGTTCGGACCACACGATCTCGTGGATGGAGTCCTCAGTGAGGGCCAGCATCACGTCCATCACCGAGAACGGAAACAAGACGTTGGTGTCCACAAAAACCCGCGCTGCCACGCTCCCCCTCTTCTCTTTCACGGCTGCCAGTGACACCCACATCAATAGGGCAGGTCGACGCCTTCCAAGGCGTCGGCGATCTGACGCCGCCCCTCCCTGCGGCGCTCACGCCGCTGCTGGAACGCCAGCACGTCCGCAAGGCGGACCACGCGGTGACTGCTGCCAGGCAGGTTCATCGAGGGGATGTCGCCGGCATCAAGCAAGCGTGCGACGAACGGCCGAGACAGACCCAGAAGTTCAGCGGTCTCAGAGGGCGACAACTGCACCTCGGACGCCAGGACCGTAACCGCATGCCCGCGGGCCAGCTCACCGGCCGACGCCAGAAGAATGCGGACCAGCTCCCCCGGCAGTGCCAGTTCGCCGCCATCCGGGGTGCGCACCACCACCTCGACCGACTCCGGTGCCATCCGAGCAGTCGCGGCGAGCGCGCCCTGGTGCGAGGGATTCGGTTCGACTTTCTCAGCACGGGCAAGAACGCTGGAACGAGCCATGGCCGCCTCCAATCACTGACCCCGGCGAAAAATGCATCTGCAATAACTGTAACCGGATGGTCCGGCGTGGGCAACCGTGAAGAAGACGCCCCCCATGAGCAGCATCGAGCAGCACGCCGCTGGGAGCATGCCGCCGACATGCGCAACGCCTTGTCGGCTTCGCGAGAGCCCCTCACCTACATCACTACCGCGACGGCAGAGCTTCCGGGAGCCGACTTGCTCACCGCAGTCACCCAGTGAGCGAGGGCGGCCGCCCCGGCTCGGCCCGCCTCGCCTTCAGTGCGGGTATGGCCGGTTGCCGGCCGGTGATGCCGAGGTCAGCAACGTGATCATCACTGAGCCCAGCGACGCGCTCACGGCCGTCGGCGCGGTCGTCTGTACCGTCGGCGCGCGGTCCGACGCGGCGGTCGTGGTCAGCGTTGGCAGGGGTGGTGTACCCAAGTGGCGCAGAGAGGCCAACGCCCTCACCGACACCCCCCGCAGCGCTGGAGGACCTCTTCTCACGCCCCGACCGCCGAGGGCGATAGGGCACGGGCCGCCCCCACGAACGCCTGGTCTCGTGTGGGTTCGGTGGACCGTCGGCCGGAGTACGGTGAACCCATCACGATATTTCGAGCGCTCCCACCGCTTGCCGGTATCCCTCTCGGTGAAAGCGAGAGGAACGCAAGCTTTCACAGCAGCGATGCCTTGCCGGAGTAGGAAGACCGGCGGTGGGTCCGGCCGGTTCATTCCTCCGTCCATCGGCAACTCGCCGCGGACAGCACGATAAGGGCGGTGAGGACGCCAACCGTTCCATGACTGGCGGCGGTAGGTGTGAGCCTTCGCCTCACCCCGTGGGCACCTCACCCGCCTGGCAAAGAGGCTGGCATGAGACCTGTAGAACCGATGCCTTCGGCAGGGATGGCCGAGGTCCGTATCGTCGCTGCATCCCCCGAGGCCGCCCGCCGCGTCACAGAAGTTCTGCGGCACTGCTTCCCTGCCACCGAACAGCGCAGCTACCCCGCCGGCCACGATGGCGGGACCCGCCTCCACATCACTGTGGACACCACGCACACGCCCGAGCCCAATGCGACGGCCCCGCCGTGGCTGGTGACCAGCAAGTCAGCCGCGCGTGACCGCCCGCATCCGGACGAGGTCTGAGGGAGCCGGGCCTCAGATAAGCAGCTGCGACAGAATCGGCTCCTCGCCGGGCATCCCGGCACCCCTCCGCCGCGATAAGCACGGCGCCTTTTCCCCCAGAGGTGGCAGTCATGGCATCACTAGCCGACCGGAAGGCGTACCGAGAGGAGATCATGCAGGCTCTGTACGAGGCCACTGAAGGCAACCGCCTTCTGGGGATCACCGGGGCGAAGCTGCTCCAGGAACTCGCGATCCCCCAAGAGGATCTGGCGGCCGCCTGCACCTATCTGGTCGGCGAGGGCCTGATCACGGTCGACTGGGCCGCGGGCAATACGCCGGTCATGATCACGCTGACGCACCAAGGCATTCGACGTATGGAGTCTGAAGAGGAAGAGCACGGTTGACGCGGAGCCCGGGCGACGTCTGAGCTGCCCGGACTACGCGGTGCCAGGTACTCCAGGTGCCGTTGGCCGGGGGCTGGACGCTGGACGCAAAGGGATGCGTCTGGGGCCGGGCAGGCGAGGAAGTCGCGGTCCAGGTCTCGCTTGCGGGACTCGGATGAGACGGCATGAGGGACCTGTCCAGGTACGGGAGCGTGTGCCCTTACCGGCGGAGTCCCGGAGGAACAACCCATCCGGCCGTCAGTGCTCGGGCTCCGCAATGGGTAACGGTGAACCATGGCTGGCACCTTCACCACCCGCACGATCAACATCACAACCGGCTCCACGGAGACCCTGCACGACCTCACGAACGCATGCTCCGCGTTCCTCCGAGAGGCCGCTCACGGGCGAAACGGACTGCTGAACATCTTCACCCTCCACGCGACGTCCGGCCTGGCCATCATCGAGACCGGCGCGGGCAGTGACGATGACCTGTTGGCGGCCCTCCGCAACATTCTTCCCGCGGACGACCGCTGGCAAGACCGCCACGGCAGTCCTGGCCACGGCAGGGCCCACATGCTCCCGGCTCTGGTCCCACCACACGCCACATTGCCCGTAGTCGACGGTGAGCTGGAGCTGGGGACCTCGCAGTCCGTCGTACTGGTGAACACCGACCGGGACAGCCCCGAACGCCAAGTCCGGCTGTCTTTCCTCAGCTGACCACACGACCCACGCGGCCCTGCGGCTGACAGTCCCCTGTCGGCAGCCGGTGCCGTGCGGGACCGTCCAGTTGCCCGTACGGGAGGCTCCGTATCGGTCCGGCTCTGCTCGACGGTGCGCGGTGGCCCCGCACTGACGGCCGTCCTCGACCCGCTGTGGGGGCGGATCACCCACGTCACGGTAAACCCCACGTTCTGGCCGGTCATCCCACGGAAGGTGCCCGTCGACGGGCATGTGGTGGGTGTCGGCTGGTTCAAGGCCGAGCAAGATCCCCACAAGCTGCTGCTGCTCTCCTACAACACCGGCCGTTGGGACCTGCTGGTGATTCCACCGGAGACCATCCCCGCCACAGCCGCCCGGCTCATGACGGAGGCCGCCTATCCGCTGGGCACCCTCACCGCGAGCGCCCTGATGGAGGAAGCGGAGCAACGCCGGATCGCGGAGGAGATGGAGCTGTCCCTGGTTTCGGTCTGGGACTCCGAAGGCGGCCATGGAGCAAGCCTGCCGACATCGCGTTCCCCCGCCCAAGCAATCGTTGCTCAGGTACCAGATGCGGTGGAAGGTATCTGAGTATCGTGGAAACCTTCGAGAGCGCGGCGTCGATTCCCGTCCCGCGCCGGAAGAAAGCCCCGGGCCAACAGCCACCTTCGGTACTCATGCCCCATCCGTGCCCTTCAGAGCGGTCAGCACCGGTCAATAGCGGTACTGAGGCACCCCCGGATGGCGCCCCCTCAAGGGCATTCCTACAGTTCAGAGCGGTTTATGGGGGCTGAGCGCCAGTGATTCCCAAGCTCGGAGCGCGAGTTCGACTCTCGTCACCCGCTCCATGAAAAGGCCCCAGGCCAGCGGCCGGGGGCTTCTTTGTTGTCTGGACCTGTCCGACCTCGCCGTGCCCTCCGCGTGCCCCAACTCCGAGAGAGAGGCGTAGCTCGTCTCGGGCACGAGGGCGGTGTGCCGCAGGCGGCCGGCGCCTCGGTACGGGAGTGCAGCAGACGCCAGGCGGGCTGCCGAGAAGGTCTGGACTGCCTGCTACGGGCCCTGCCGCCGCGCTCCGGACTCCGGTCCCGTAGGCGTTGGTCCGCAGGTGACTACGTGCCGGGGCGGCCGTGTCACCACAGCGGGCCCGACACCGCTCGGTGTCGGGCCCGCTGGGCGGTCGGCGCGTGGGCCGGGGTGCCTGGTCGGCACCCCGCCTCATGCGTCAGGCGTGGGAGCCGGCCTTGCGACGGCGTGCGACGATCACCGCGCCCGCGCCGATCGCCAGGGCCGCGCCGCTCGCGAGGGCGAGCTGCGACGTCGCGGAGGACGAGCCCGTGGCGGCGAGGCTGCCGTTCACGGGACCGGCCGACGCGCCGCTCTGCGGCTTGAGGTCCGAGGTGTTCGGCTTGGTCGTGCTGGGCTTGGCGTCGTCGACCTTGCCGGGCTTGCTTCCCGCGGCGGCGATCAGGAACTCGTAGCCCTCGAGGTCCGGGTTCCCGCCGCAGGTGCCGTTGTCGTTGAAGTAGTCACCGGCGACGAAGGTGACGCCGTTGCCCGCGGGGGCCGAGGCGTCGACCGTGAGGCGCATCTTGACGTCGGCGTGGGCACCCGCCTTCAGCGGGCTGATGGCGTCCATGTAGTGCTCGTTGTCGACGGTCTTCCACGTCGAGGACGAGGCGGACGACCACTGCAGGTGCACCAGGTCGTCGATGTCCTTGAGCCCGCTCTTGTCGGTCGCGTGGACGTAGGCGAACGGAAGTACCTCGTCCATCGTCTTGTCGGTGCCGTTGGTCACCCGGAGATTGAAGTTGACCTTCGTGCCGGCGACGACTGTGGACGGCAGACCCGTGACGACCGTGGTGAGCTTGGCCTCGGGGACGCAGTCCTCGCCGTCCTCACCCTCCTCCTTCGCCTTGGCCAGCGCCTTGTCGGCAGCGGTCTTGTCAGCGAGCGCCGCCTTGGTGGCCTTCTGCGCCTGGTCAAGCTTCCGGGCTGCGGCGACCCGCTCGTCGTCACGCGCGTCCAGGGCTTCCACGACCTTGGTATCGGCGGCGGCCTTGGCATCGGCGGCGGCTGCGGCGGCGGCTTCTGCCTTGGTGAGAGTCGTCGCCGCGGCGGCCTTCTCCTCCTCGGTGGCCGTCTCCGGGAGGGCGTCGACCGCCGCCTTGGCGTCGACGACCGCCTGGTCGGCGTCGGTCTTCGCGGTGGCGGCGTCGGCCGCTACGGCCTCGGCGGCCTTGACTGCCACGGTCAGGGGAGCGGTGTCGGACAGGAGCGCTTCCAGAGCCGCGCGGGCGGCACTCTCGGCTGCTACTGCGTCGTCGTACGCCGCCTTCGCTGCGGCGGCGGCCTTTTCCAGCTCCGCGATGGTCGGCTTCTCCTGCGTCTGCGCTGCCGGCTTGTCTTCGGCGAACGCGGGGGTAACTGACAGCAGGAGGGCGGGCGTGGTCACTGCGGCGGCAACAGCTGTGGCAAGAATCCGGCGAATCTTCACAAGAGCCCTTCGGGGTCCGAAAAGAGAAGAAGGGGTCGCAGCGGAATGGGACACGCAGATGCGACTTGAGGTGATCGTATGGCCGGGTCAACGGTCGACCGTCACAAGTTTTTCACCTGTTCCGGCCAACACCACAACACCGGGGCAGACAGAAAAGACGAAAGGGTGCAGTTGCTTTCAATGCCTGTACTTTCGCTGTGAGGAACGCCACACGGCCCTGGACGCGTCGTTCTAAGCCTCTCCGGCGCCGCCCCACCCGGCGAGCGCCTGCACCTGCGCGTACGCGACCCTGTCGCCGGCAGCGCATCTCATCTGGGCAGACATCGCCCATGACCTCGACTGTCCCGAAGACCTGGAGACACTGGTCCACTGCGCTCACAACCTGGACGGACGGGAAGAGAGCCGGGGCGTTTCCGTCGAGGAACTCAACCGGGAAGCAATCGAGGCCGCGAAGCAACTCCTGAGCAAGAGAACAATGGAGGTGCCCCAGGACTGACCACCGACTTGCCGCAACGGGGCGGCCCATCTGCAGGGCGGCGGGGTGTCCGGGACGTAGTCGGGGTTCTCTTCATCCGCAACACGGACGGGACGGGAGAAGAGACCGACAACGGTGCGGCAGGGCGGCTGCGCGGCGGGCCACGTGTCTGATTGTCCGTCAGAACAACGATCACGTCAGGGTGGGGCCGGGAGCGGAGAGCCCGGGCGAAGCCGGAGCGCAGATCCGTTCCCCCACCGCCGACCAGTTCGATGTTCTCGGCGCGGCAGAGCGGGACGGCGACCCCGGCCGCCGCGTCGCAGGAGATCACCGAGACCAGGTCACGCCGCCCGCCCACCGCCCGCGAGATCGCCGCCACCTCCAGCAGCGCGCTGCCCAGCTCGGCGTCGCTCACCGACCCGGAGGTGTCGATCACGACGCAGATGTCGGTGCCTGAGCGCCGAGTGATTCCCAAGCTCAGAGCGCGAGTTCGATTCTCGTCACCCGCTCCATGGAAAAGCCCCAGGCCAGCGGCCCGGAGGACGTCGCCGACGTGGTGGGGTTCCTGGCGGGCCCGCAGGGCCGGTGGGCGACCGGTCAGACCATCGGCGTCTCGGGCTGTACCTGCCTCGGGCCCCTGGCCACCGCGTGATCTAATCGCCGGAATGCGGTTCGGAATCCTCGGAGAGACTCGGGCGTGGCACGACGACGGCACCGAGGTGCCGTTGGGCGGCCCCGCACGGCGGGCCCTGCTGGCGCTGCTCCTGGTCCGCCCCGGCGCGGTCGTGCCGGCGGAGCGCCTGTCCGAGGAGATCGAGCCGGGCGGCACGGTGTCGGCGCACGCGGTGCAGTCCCAGGTCTCGCGGCTGCGTGCGGTGCTGCCCGCCGGGGCCACGATCGAACGGGTCGGCGCCGGTTACCGGATACTGCTCGAAGCGGGCGCCGCCGGAGACGCCGGGGACGCTGGAGGTGGCGGAGAAGCCGGAGGCGGCCGACGTGCCGGGGACGGCGAACTGGCCGTGGACTCCGTCCGGTTCGAACGGCTGGCCGACGAGGGGCGCGCGGCCCTACGAGACGGCGACACGGTACGGGCGGCCTCGGTGCTGCGGCAGGCGCTCGGCCTGTGGCGGGGGACCGCACTGGCCGGGCTCCCCGACAGCGAGTCGGCCCGCTTGGCCGCGGCGCGTCTGGAGGAACTCCGGCTCGCCACCGTGGCGGACCGGATCGAGGCCGAGCTGCGCTCCGGCGAGCCCCGTGCCGTCGTGCCGGAGCTGCGCGAGTTGGTCGGCGCGCATCCTCTGAGCGAACGGCTGGCCGCCCTGCTGATCCGCGCCCTGTTCGCCCAGGGCCGCCAGGCCGAGGCGCTGGTGGTCTACGAGGAGACCCGACGCCACCTGGCCGACGAACTCGGCGCCGACCCCTCGATCGAACTGTGCGCGCTGCACCGCGAGTTGCTGGACGCGGGTACCGCGCCCACGCCTGCCGCACCGCCATCACCCCTCACCTCCTTCGTCGGCCGCGGCACGGAGACCTCCGAGCTCGCCACCCTGTTGCGGACGGCACGCCTGGTGTGTCTCACCGGTCCCGGTGGCGTCGGCAAGACCCGGCTCTCGGCCGAGGTCGCGCGCGGGGCCGCGGCCACCGGCGACGACGTGTGCTTCGTGGAACTGGCCGCACTGCGCGACGGATCCGGCGCGGCACGGGTGCTGCTGAGCGCGCTCGGGCTGCGCGAGAACGGCCTCCAGATGGCGGCCGAGCCACAGACACCGCTCGACCGCCTGATCACGGCCCTGTCGGACCGCCCGCTGCTGATCGTCCTGGACAACTGCGAGCACGTCGTGGACGAGGCCGCCGCCCTGGCGGCGCGGCTGCTGACAGCCTGTCCGCGGCTGCGCATCCTGGCCACCAGCCGGGAGCCGCTCGGGGTCATCGGCGAGCACGTGTGGCAGGTCCGCCCGCTGGACGAGGACGCGGCCGTACGGCTCTTCGAGGACCGCGCCCGTGCCGTACGCCGGGGGCCCGCGCCCGACACCGGTGCCGTACGGCGGATCTGCGCCGCCCTCGACAGACTGCCGCTGGCGATCGAACTCGTGGCGGCACGGCTGCGCACCCTGGAGTTCGCCGAACTGGCCGGGCGTCTGGACGACCTGCTCGCCGTCACGGCCTTCGGCAGCCGCGGCGCCGACGCGCGGCACCGTACGCTGCGTTCCGTGGTCGCCTGGAGCTGGGAGCTGCTCTCGGAGGACGAACAGCGCGCGGCGCGCCGCTTCGCCGTCTTCGCGGGCGGCGCGACCGCGCGGTCCGCGCGCGAGGTGTGCGGCATGGACGGCGACACCCTGGAGTCGCTGGTCGACAAGTCGATACTGGAGGCTGTCGGCGGTGGGCGCCATCGCATGCTGGAGACGGTCCGCGCGTACGCCGCCGAGCGCCTGCACGAGTCCGGAGAGGAAAAGCGGATCGGACGGCTGCACGCCGCACATGTTCTGGACCTCCTCGGCAACGCTGATCAACACCTGTTGCGGGCCTCCCAGTTGGAGTGGCTGCCACGCGCGGCGGCCGAGGACGGCAATCTCGCCGCGGCGCTGCGCCGGGCGCTCGGCGCGCACGACCACGGCACCGCCCTGCGCCTGCTCGCCTCGGCCGCGACGTCCCTGTGGATCCGCGGCGTGTCCGCCACGGCCGCCGCGCACGCGGCGGCCCTGCTCGAAGCGGTGGGGGAGGAGTTCGGGGAAAGGGCTGCCGACGCGTCCCCGGACGCGTGGGGCGAGGAGTACGCGGTGTGCGTACTGCTCGCCGCCGCCACCTCCGCCGGACAGCCGGCCTGGCGCCGCCACCACGCTTCGGCGCAGCGGGCGTTGGAGGTCGCGTGGCCCGGCGACCGGGCCGGCCGCTACCCGGCCGCCCTGCTGCTCTGGATGATGCGGAACGCCGGAGAGGCCGACTCCGGGGCGGCATTCACGCTCGTGGCGGCCCAGCACTCGTGCCCCGACCCGTGGGGGCGGGCCGCCGCCGCGTACGTGTCCGGGTACGGGCCGCTGAGCGACGGCGACACCGAGCGCGCCGCGCACGACTTCCGTACCGCCGCCGACGGCTTCGGCGCCCTCGGCGACCGCTGGGGCTCGGCACTGGCCCTGGACGCCCTCGCCGGTCTCGCAGGGGCACGCGGAGACCGTGCGGAGGCGGTGGCGCTGACCGACCGCGCCCTCGCCCTCACCGGCGAGTTGGGCGCCCTTGAGGACTCCGCCGACCTCCTGGTCAACCGGGGCGACCAGCACGTCGGCCGCGACCCGGGCCAGGCGCGTGCCGACTACACCGAAGCCGCCGCCCTCGCCCGCGCCGGCGGTAGTTCCACCGGCCTCGGGGCGGCGCTGCGCGGGCTCGGCGACATCGCGCTCCTCGACGGCGACCTGGACGAGGCGCGACGGCTCTTCACCGAGGCGCTCGAACGGATCGACCCGCACTGGGTCAAGAGCCTGGGCAACCGGGTGTGCGCCCTGGCCGGCCTCGGCCGGGTCGCCGAGGCCCGCGGCGACCACGCCGCGGCCCGCGACCACTACCGCCGGGCCGCCGCATCCGTTTCCGGCCTCGGCCCTCGCCTCCCGGACACGCTCCGTCTGATGGGCCTGCGGGAAGCCGCCGTCGAGGCGGTCATGCGCGCGGGGTGAGCGGGGTCGGTGAGCGGTGTGCGAGCGCCCGGTGAGCGCACCCGGACAAGCTCTTCCCCGTGACGAACACGCGGAAGACCACGAAGCAGTTCACCAGCACCAGCACCCGCACCGGAAAGCTCTCGGTCCTCATCTCCGGCGCCTCCGTCGCCGGCCCGGCGCTCGCCCACTGGCTCCACCGCCACGGCTTCGAGGCGACGATCGTGGAACGCGCCCCCGCGCTGCGCGACGGCGGCTACGCCGTCGACTTCCGCGGCCACGCGCACCTGTCGGTGCTGCGCCGCATGGGCATCCTGGACACCGTCCAGCGCGCTCGTACGGGCATGGGCTCCATGTCGTACGTCAACACCACGGGCAAGCCCGTCGCGAAGCTGCCCGCCGACCTGTTCGCCGGGGACGTCGAGATCCTCCGCGGTGACCTGGCACGCGTCCTGTACGACGAGACGAGCCCGTACACCGAGTACCTCTTCGGCGACTCCATCACCTCGCTCAACGAGGACGCGAACGGTGTCGCCGTCACCTTCGAGCGCCACGCCCCTCGCCGCTTCGACCTGGTGATCGGTGCCGACGGACTGCATTCCACCACCCGTCGGCTGGCCTTCGGACCGGAGGAGGACTTCGTCAAGCACCTCGGTGTCTACTGCGCCATCTTCACCACCGCCAACCACCTGGGACTCGACCACACCGGCCACGCCTACCGCACCGCGAACCGGATGGTGGCGATGTACAGCGCCCGCGACAACACCGAGGCCAAGGCCGTGTTCTACTTCGGCTCCCCGGCCCCGGGCCTGGACCGCCACGATGTGACCCGCCAACAGACCCTTCTGGCAGAGCAGTTCGCCGGAACCGGCTGGCAGAGCGACCGGCTGCTGCACGACATGCGTCACGCGCCCGACTTCTACTTCGACTCCGTCAGCCAGGTGCGCATGGACCGCTGGTCGCGCGGCCGGGTCGCGCTGCTCGGCGACGCCGCGTACTGCCCGTCCTCGCTGTCCGGCATGGGCTCGGGTCTCGCCCTGGTCGGCGCCTACGTCCTCGCCGGCGAACTCGCCGCCGCCCGCGGTGATTACACGGTCGCCTTCGCCCGCTACGAGCGCGAGATGCGGGCGTACGCGGAAGGCTGCCAGAGGATGGGTGACGGTGTCGCCGGCCTCATGGTCCCCAGCAGCCGCTTCGCTGCCGCGGCCCTCAACCGCTACTACAAGGTCATGCCCTACCTCCCCGGCAAGAACATGGCGGCCAAGATCGCCCGCCGGGCCGCCGAGAACATCACCCTGCGCGACTACCCGTCGGCGTGACCCGCACGCCGACGTCCCCGCACTCAGCCACTCGCTCCATCCGACCAGGCCCGGCCGAGGTCCTTCCCGCGCCACGACGCGCCGCACGGCTGACCCGCGGGACGCGGGAGTTCTCCCGCCTGCTGGTTGCACCGAGGGCCGCGTCCCGCCGTGCGGGGCGCGACCGTCGATGTCCGCGACTACGACGGCCGGCCGCCACAGGGCACGGTGATGAGTTCCGTGGCGTGGCCTGCCGGGTCCATGAAGCAGACGCCGCGACCACGGCCACCCCGGCACGGCGGCGAGTCGGTCGTCGGACAGCCGGACATCTGGGCACCCCGGACACCGGGACCGCCACCGGCACGCGCCTCCACGGGAGTGGCGGCCCGAAGCCGCCTGTGCAGAGTGCGCTCCCTCGACTGAAGGCGAGCTCGGGCGGGGTCGTCGTCGGCATGGGTCATGCGCCTGAGGGTGCGACGGCCTGTCACCTCCGGCTCACGACTCTCGGATGGTCCTCACTTGACGGTGGTGTCCCCCAGGGTCTCCAGCACCTGCCGGAGGCCCTCGGCGGTCTTCTCGACCAGGTCGCGGTCCACATCGGCGAGCAGCCGTGCGTAGTTCGCCAGATGGTCGGCGAAGGCGGCCCGGGTGACCTCGTGTCCGTGTTCGGTGAGGCGGATCTTGATGGTGCGCCGGTCGCCGCCTTCGCGCACCCGCTCGACCAGGCCCTTGGCCTCCATCTTGTCGATGCGGTTGGTGATCGCGCCGGAGGTCACCATGGACGCCTTGAGGAAGGATCCGGCGGTGAGGGCGTAGGGCGGCCCTGAGCGCTGCAGTGTGGTGAGTACGTCAAACTCGCCGTGCTCCACTCCGTGCGCGGCGGCCGTGGCCTTGGCGGACTTGTCGACCACCCGGGCCAGCCGCTGGATCCGCCCGAAGAGCTCCACCGGCCAGAGATCCTCCACCACGTCGGGGCGCTCCTTGGCCCACTGACCGATGATCGCGTCCACGGCATCGCTCATCGCCACATTCCTCTCAATGGACACCTTCTCAACGTTAAGAGACTTGACGTTGAAGGAGTCACGCTGCTTTTATCTCAACGTTGAGATTATCAAAGCTGAACGACAGGAGCACTCGATGTCCTCGCTCGCCCTCCATCCCGCCGCCCAGGACCTCCTCTTCCGTGAGGCCCGTACCGCCCACACCTTCACCAGCGAGCCGGTGACCGAGGAGCAGGTCCGGGCGATCTACGACCTGGTGAAGTACGCCCCCACCGCCTACAACCAGTCGCCGCTACGGATCGCCCTGGTCCGCTCGGCCGAGGCCCGCGAGCGGCTCGCGCAGCACATGGACGAGGGCAATCGGGCGAAGACCTCGGCCGCGCCGCTGGTCGCGATCCTCGCCGCCGACAACGAGTTCCACGAGGAACTCCCCGCGCTGCTCCCGCACTTTCCGCAGGCCAAGGACGTCTTCTTCGCCGACCGCCCGGTCCGCGAGGAGTCCGCCCTGCTCAACGCGACGCTCCAGGCGGCGTACTTCATCCTCGGCGTGCGCGCGGCGGGGCTGGCCGCGGGGCCGATGACCGGGTTCGACTTCCCGGGTGTCCAGAAGGAGTTCCTGGACGACGACCACACGCCGCTGATGGTCGTGAACATCGGCCGCCCCGGCGCGGACGCCTGGTACGCGCGCTCACCGCGGCTCGCCTACGCCGAGGTCGTCACCACGGTCTGAGCGACCTGCTCCACCGAGCCTCCCTGGCTGCTCGGACCACCGGAGCCTCAGACCGTCGGAGCCTCGGACCGTCCCGACCGCCTCGGCGCATTCGCGAACCGTCCGCGCCAACCGCCTCACCTTCCGGAGCCCGCCATGCCGCTGCTCGACCGAACCCACCCCCGCCCCACCGCGCAGACACCGGCCCCCGCTGCCGCGCGGGAATCGCGCCATGTCCCCACCGCATGGCTGGCGTTGCTGGCCACGCCGCTCGCCGCGAGCGCCAACAGCCCGGTCCTGATCCTCCCCGACATGGCCGACTCGCTCGGTATCCGTACAGCCACGGCGACCTGGCTCGTCACGGCGTTCGCCTGGGCCGTCGCCGTCGGCACTCCGCTGATGGCGGGCCTGCAGCGTCGCCGCGGGCTGGGCAGCACGCTCCGGCTGAGCACGGCCCTGATCGTGGCCGGCACCGCGGTCGTCGCCGTGGCGCCTTGGCTGCCGCTGGCCATGACGGGCCGGGCAGCCCAGGCGATGGGCGGCGCGGGCCTGGTCACAGCGGCGATGAGCCTGGCGGGCTCGGTCCGCAGGATGGGCGTGATCACAGCAGGCTTCGGGACGCTGGGCGCGGTCGGGCCGCTGCTCGGCTCGGCGATCGCGAGCACGGCCTCCTGGCGAGCGTCCCTCGCCGTCGGGGCGGTCGCACTCCTCGCCCTGCCGGCCGTCATGCGCCACGCCGACCTGTCCGCACCGCAGCAGAGCTCCCCCTTCGACGGCCGGGGCGCCGCCCTGCTGGCCCTGATGGCGACGGCCCTGGTACTCATCCCGCGCTACCCGCTCCCGGCTGTGACCGCCTCGTTGGTGATGGCCGCGCTGCTGGCCCTGCACATCCGGTCCAACCCCACAGGCTTCGTCCCGGCATCGCTGCTGCGCACCAGGGCGTTCGTTCTCTCCGCCGTGCTCGCCTGCACCTTCGCGACCTCGTACTTCACGCTGCTCTTCACCGTCCCGCAGCTGCTGCGGGACCGTACCGGCTGGTCGACCTCCACGATCGGCACCGGCCAGTTGGTCGCCCTCCTCGCAGGGTCGGCGCTCTCCATGGTGCTGGCCGCCGCCTCGGCCCGGATGAGCCGCCCGCGGATCCTGACGATCCTGCTCACGGCCGGAGCCCTGGCTCCGCTCACCGCAGTACTGACCCCCTGGGCGCCACTGCTCCTGCTGGTCGCGACGCTGGCCGTCTTCACGACGAGTGCGGGCCAGGCGACTCTCGCGGTGTTCGCCACCCAGGCCGCGCCGACCGCCCAACGCCCCACGGCGATCGGCCTGTTCAACCTCTGCTACCAGCTCGGCGGCGCCTTCGGCCCGGCGATCGCGGCCCTGATCACCATGGGCGGCTGAATCACCCTGCCCCGGTCTCCAGCGCGACGCCGGAGACGACCTGTACGACGGCCATTCACAATCCAAGGATCATGATCATGAACAAGGAGACACCCACCATGTCCGCGTCCAAGACTCCGCCGGCGGCGCTACTGACCCGCCACGCAGATGCCGAGACCTGTGCCGACCCGAGCAGTGTGATGACTCTTCTGGCCGACTCGGACGGCACGGCAGGCGGCATCACGAGCTACCGGTCCACCTTCGCCGAGGGCGCGACAGGGGCGCCGGCCCACTTCCACACCAGGGCGACGGAACTGTTCTTCGTGATCAGCGGAGCTCTGCAGGTTCTGGTGGGCGAGGAAGTCACCGTCCTCGAGGAAGGCGACTTCCTCGCGGTGCCTCCCCACACCCCGCACGCCTTCGCGGCTGCCCCGGGCTGTGCAGCGGATGTCCTCTTCGTCTTCACCCCCGGCATGGGCAGGTTCGACTACCTGCGCCTGCTCGGCCGGGTGATGCGTGGCGAAGCGGACCCGAAGGAGATCGCCGAGTCCTCGGAGCGTTTTGACAACCACTACGTCGACAGCGCTGTCTGGCGCGCGGCGCTGGAGCGTTCCGCGTGATCGACTCCACGACCCCGATCCGGGTGGCCCGGCCCTCGCGGGACCTCGCCGCCGCAGAACGCTTCTACAGGGACGGCCTGGGTCTGACCGTCCTGTGGCGGACGACCGAGCGTGTGCCGGGCGAGCACGACCTGCTGATGCTCGGCCCTACCGGCGGCACCTGGCATTTCGAGCTCACGCATGACCCGGACCACCCACTGGAGCCGTCCCCGACGGTGGACGACCTGTTCGTGGTCTACCTCGGCAAGCCCGTGGACGAAGCCCTGATCGACCGCCTCGCGGCGGCCGGCGGTACCCGGGTCCCGGCACACAACCCGTACTGGGACGAGCACGGAGTGACGATCGCCGACCCGGACGGCTACCGCCTCGTACTGTGCTCACGCACCTGGGCACAACAAGCGTCCGACATCTCATGAGCGGAGCCACAGCGAGGCCGGCGGGAACCGGGCACGATGCCGCCGATCCTTGACGCCATGGAGCACTCTCATGGATCGAATCAAGTCGAAGGAGCGAGGAGCCACGGAAATGGGTGGTGCCTGATCCGTGAGGCACACAGGCACCTGGCGCCAGGGTTTCCTCGCTCAGGACAGGCGCCGCACGGAATCGGCGGCCGTGCCACAACGTGCCGGCGGAGGCGGTAGACAGCGGTCGACAAAGGAGTCGGCGCAGCACTTCGACCGGCCCTTTCCGGGCCGTTTGCGCAGGTCAGCGACCATACTCACCCCCAAGTGCCGAGTGATTCCCAAGCTCGGAGCGCGAGTTCGATTCTCGTCACCCGCTCCTCTTGCAGCCCCAGGTCAGTGGCCTGGGGCTCATGCGTTGCCGGGATCCCCCACCGGTCAATGAATCCGAGCAGGTCAGCCCTCATGCAGCCGCCCGAGCACCGTCGCTTATCAAGCCGGGAGCGCGACAGGGAGGACTGCGCGAGGCCGGCGCGGGGTCAGTACAGCTCGTGGTCGCCCCGTCTCAGGCCACGTTCGGCCTTCTCCAGCTGACTCAGGGCCAGGCCCAGGCCATTGCCGTTGTCCACCGCACGGCAGGCGGCGACGGCCCGCCGGTTGACGAGGACGGCTTCCTGGTACTGCCGTACGTCCACCAAGGTGCCGCCCAGCAGGACGAGTGCCCAGGTTTCCCCCAGCCGGTCTCCGGCTTCCTGGTAGACCGCGAGAAGCCGTCGGCACACGGGGAGGGACTCCTGGGACCGCCCCGCCTCCACGAGGTCGACGCTGAGCTGGAACACCAACTGCTGCTCGACCTCGGGTCCCTGTGCCCTGCCGTACAGGGCGGCGGCCTGCATGCCGACGGTGGCGGCCTGCTCGTACCGGCCCGCCTTGAACAGCGCCTGGCCGAGGGAGCGCAGCGCCGTGCGCCGGGAGCTCTCGGCGCCGATCTCCTGAAACGCCACGGCGGCCCGCAGGTAGGCGGTGGCAGCGTCCCCGTTCCGGCCCACCTTCATGAGCGTGTTGCCGAGGTGGAAGCTGCTCCTGCCGAGGCCGTCGCCGTCGCCGACGCCGTCGTAGACCCTCACGGCCCGCTGGTAGGCGGTGACGGCCTCCTCGAACCGGTTCAGTCCCAGCAGTCCGCGGCAGAGGTTGAGGAGCGCGGAGCCTTCGAGAGAGGGGAAGCCGATATCCCCCAGGATGCGGGCGGTCCGCTGGTACGCGGTGACGGCCTCCTCGTAGCGCTCCTCCTCCAGGAGAACCTCGCCGAGGGCGTAGAGGGCCGTGGATTCGAGGCGTTCGTCACCCGCCTCGCGATAGCTGGTGATCGCCCGCTGCGAGGCGGCTACGGACTCCTCGATCCGCCCCACGGCCCTCAGGGAGCGGGCCAGATGACGCAGTGCCTGGCCTTCTCCGCTCCGGTCGCCGTTTTCGCGGAAGAGGGCCGCGGCCCGCTCGCAGACGGTGACGGCCTCCTCGTGCTGCTCGTCGCTCTGCAGACCTTGACCGAGGTATTCCAGGGCATGGGCCTCGTGGCCGCCGTCACCGAGCTGCCGGTAGATCTCGGCGGCCCGTCTGCTGGCGACGATGGACTCCGCGTAGCGGCCCGTCCGGCCCATGTCCGCGCTCAGTGCGCTCAATGTCTCGGCTTCGCCGGAGAGTTTGCCCGCGTCACGGTACGCCTCGGCGGCCCGTCGACGGGCGGCGACGGACTCCTCGACGCGTTCCAGCCCCTCCAGCGCTCTGCCGAGGCCCGCCAGTGCGGCCCCCTCGCCGCCACGGTCGCCGTTCTCGCGGCAGAGATCTGCGGCCTGCTCGCAGACAGGAACCGCCTGCTCGAACCGGTCCATGTGCAGGAGGGAGACGGCGATGCCGAGAAGCGCCCTGTCCTCGTTCTGGCGTTCGCCGGTCTCCCGGCAGATCGCGAGTTCCCGTTCGTAGGCGTCAGCGGCCTCGGCGTACCGCCGCACCGAGAAGAGGTTGACGCCGAGGCTGTGCAGCAGTGTGCCTTCGCGCGCGCAGTTGCCCGCCGTGCGGTACAGGGCGACGGCCTGCTCACAGGCGGTGACGGCCTCCTCGTACCGTTCCGCGTTCGTCAGTGCCTCGCTCCGGTTGGCCAGCGCATCGGCTTCGCGGCCGTGGTTGCCCGCCGCGCGGTAGAGGGCGGCAGCCTTCCCGCACGCGGCGGCGGCCTCCGCGAACCGGCCCGTCCCCGCACAGGCACCACCCAGATTGATCAGCGACAGGGCTTCGTCGTCGCGATCACCGGCCTCACGCAGGAGGGCGACGGACTGCTGGGAGGCGGTGAAGGATTCCTCGAATCGCCGCAGGCCTATCAGGACGCCGCCGAGCCTGCCGAGTACCTGGCCCTCCCGCTTGCGGTCGCCTGTCTCGCGCAGGAGGGTGGCGGCCCGCTCGTAGGCGGGGACCGCCTCCTTGGGCCGGTTCAAGCTGTACAAAGCGTTGCCGAGGTTGTCCAGAGCGTCCGCCTCGCCACTGCGGTTGTCCTTCTCTCGGTAGACGGCGGCGGCCTGTCGGGTGGGCGCGAGGGACTCCTCGATCCGTCCCAGCTTCAAGAGGGCGTCGCCGAGGTTGTAGAGCGGCGGGCCCTGCAGGTTGCCGTGGCCCTCCTCGAAGAGGGTGTAGGCCCGTCGGCTGGCGGAGACGACCTCCTCGTACCGCTCCGCCGCCATCAGCGCGACACCGAGGTTGTTCAGCGCGGCGGCCTCGAGGTGCCGCTCGCCTGTCGACTGATAGACGTCCACGGCCCGCTGACAGGCGTCAGCGGCCTCGTCCGTCCTTTCCAGCCGGGACAGGAACCTGCTGAGGTTGATCAGCGCGGCGGCTTCCATGGTGCGGTCGCCGTCCTCACGGAAGAGGTCGGCAGCCCGCTTGCTCGTCGTGACCGCCTCCCCGAACCGCTCCATCCTCTCCAGGGCGTCGGTGAACGCGTTGAGCAGGTTCGCCGCGCCCTGAGGGTCACCGGTCTCCAGGAGGACGGTCGCGGCCCGATCGACGGCCGTGAGGGACTCCTCGAACAGCCCCAGCCTGGCAAGAGTCCAGCCGATGTCGTTCAGCGACGCTGCCAGGCGGGGGAGGTCGGCGTCGGGTCCGGCCTCGTCCAGCTGCCGGTACAGGTCGGCGGCCTCCCGCGTGGCCGCCAGAGCTTTCTCCCGGTAGCCCGGCGACGGGATGAAAATCCGGGTCAGGTCTTCCGCACTCTCGGGGAGATGGATGGCGGGGTGGGCCCCGACCCGCTGGCGGTACAGGTCGGCGGCTTCCCGGAGGGCTGCCCAGGACTGCTCCTCGCGGCCCAGGTGCGACAGCCGAAGGCCGAGACTCTCCAGCGACTTGGCGAGGCCGAGGTGATGGGCGGCGAAGTTGGTCTCGGCCAACTGCCGCTGGATGGCCACGGCTTCCTCGGTCGGAGCCAGGGCCTCTTCGTTTCGGCCCACTGCCGAGAGGAATGCGCCGAGGTTCAGCAGCGCGGTCGCCAGGTCGGGCCCGTGGGCGGCGGGGTTCGCCTCGGCCAGTTTCCGGAGCAGGCCGGTGGCCTCCCGGGTGACCGCCAAGCCCTCACCGGTACGACCTACGCCGAGCAACGCGCGCCCGAGGTTGTTCAGCGCCCCGGCCAAGTGGTGGGACTCGGCGGCGGGGTCCGCCTCGGCCAGGCGCCGGAACAGGTCGGCGGCCTCCTGCGCGGCGGCCAGGCCCTCCTCCTCGCGGCCCGCATCGGTCAGATGCATGCTGAGGTTGGCCAGCGATCCGGCGACATCGCTCCGTTGGGCCGCGGGGTCGTCGGCTGCCAGTTGCCGCTCCAGACCGGCGGCCTCCTGGAGGGCGGCCAGCGCCTCTTCCCGACGGCCGTACTCCGACAGCCGGTTGCCGAGGCCGGTCAGTGACCTCACCAGCCTGTTCCGATGGGCGGCGGGGTCGGCCCCGGCCAGGCGGCGGCTGATCGCCACGGACTCCTCGGTGAGGAAGAGCGCCTCCTCCGGGCGGCCCACGTCGGACAGCCGCTCGCCGAGGTTGGCCAGGGAGGTCGCCAGGCGGCTGAGGTGGCCGAGACGATCGGGATGATCGCGTCGGCCGGGGTGATCGCGATGATCCGGGGCGTCCTCGACGAGTTGCCGGTGCAGACGGACGGTCTCCTCGGACGCGGCGACCGCCTCCTCCCTGCGGCCGGCGTTGGCGCGGCGCCACGCCAGGGTGCCGTACAGCCAGGCCCGTTCGCCGGGGTCCTCCGTGGCGGACAGGCGGTGGGCGATCAGGACTTCCATGACCGCGAGGATGCCGATGTCCAGGTTGGCGTCGCGGCCCTCGGGCAAGTGGGACTCGACGGCCTCCAGTGCGGCCAGCAACTCGGGGCCGATGGGGCCGTCGTCCGGGCCGCTCGTGTCACCGAGGGCGGCGAGCGCGGTCAGGGCGGGGCTGCCGGCGGCGATCGCGAGGCCGGGATCGCGGCGCAGCAGTGGGTACAGGACGTCCTCGCCGATATGCGCCCAGCGGTCGGCGGCCGACGCGAGGAAGGTCACCGCGCGCGGGGCGATGACGGGCCGCAGTTTCTCCTCAGCGGTCAAAGAAGCGGGGGCATCGCTCGCCCAGGGGTCGGGTTCGTAGGAGCTGATGTCGTGCCCGGGGGTGAGCAGGCCGAGGAAGTCCTCCGCGAGCCGGTCGGGACAGAGGGGCTCCAAGACCGATGCCCGGTCGACGGGCGGGTAGCAGAGCCGGTGATCGTCCAAGACGTTGAGTGGTTCGGGCAGCCGCAGTCTCTCCAGGGCCTGCATCCCCACGGCATGGCTGACCGCTCCCGTGAGCACCGCTGTGAACACGGTCTTGGCCATGACGGACTGCTTGGTCCGGTAGTCCTGCCCCTCCCGTCCGGCGTCGACAAGCTTTTGCCACGCCAGGCGTTCGCGGTCGAGGAGGTACGCCGACAGGTGGTGCGGCTCGGACAGGGACGCCTGTGCGCCCCGTTTGCGGGCGTCGACAGCGACCAGGGCGGCCATGTGCAGGTTCAGGGGCAGGCCGAAATCACGGTGATCGAGGGAGCCGAGCGGCTGGATGCTCGCGGCGTCCGACAGGCCGTACAGGTCGGCCTCGGCGTAGCGGTCGCGGGCGGCGGTGAACATCCGCAGCCTGTCCTCGGCCAGCGAGGGAAGTAGCAGGTCTTCGGCGGCGGCACGGCGATCGGCCAGTTCGGCCCGGAGGGCCGCGAACCAGCGGACGGTCCGGCCGATCAGCAGAACGCGGGTGGGGCGCCGTTCGCGGAGAACGGCGTAGGACAACAGTTGTTCCAGCTCGCTGTGCGCCCATCGGTCCGCGTAGTCGACGACCAGGAGGACTCGGGCCGTGTCGCCGGGCGGGGCAATGCCATTACGTGGGAGGGACGGGCCGGGGAAGACACCCTGGAGCCCCGCTTGCAGGACGTGCCATCGCTCCTTTCCCCGCAGGCTCCGGGTCTGTTCGGCGAACTCCGTGGCGAGCCGGGTCTTGCCCTGCCCGCCGGGGGCGTGCAGCAGCAGGACCGACACGTCCTCGTCCCCGGTGTCCCGCCATTGCCGCAGCCGCTCCAACTCGGCTTCCCGACCGACAAAGGGCACGACCTGGCTGCGCGCGTCCAGCAGGCGGCTGGGCTGTGCCATCAGCTTGGCGGCGGAAGGGGCGGCGGGGGAGGAGAACGCCTCGATCGTGGGCAGGCGCGAGCCGTAGATGTTGTTGACCGTGGCTGTCGCGCCCGGGCCCTGGGCGATCGCACCGCCGTGCGATGCGTGCCCCTCGTAGTAGTACCGGGGGGCCTCGGAGTCCTCAGGGGTCTCGGGATTCTCAGGGTGCCCGGTCACGGTTGGCCGCCGTTGTAGTTGTTGACGGTCGCGCTGGCGCCAGGGCCCGCGGCGCCCGCGCCGCCCGGCGCCACATGCTGGTTGTAAACGTCCCCCCGCGCCGCTTCCCCGCCGGCCCGTCCCTCCGGGGCAGCCTCCGGCTCCGGCTCCGGCTCCGGCTCCGGCTCCGGCTGCGGCTGCGGCCCCAGGTCAAGTCGCCGTACGTCGGTACCCGGCGCCCAGATCCATGCCTCCCCCCGGTGGTCCTTCACCTCGACCCGCACGTGCCGGAACTCGTCCGCCCGGACGCTGGTGTACGCCTCGGCCTTTACGACGTCGAGGAAGACAGGCTCCGAAACTCCAACGGCCAGGCAGACATCCGGCGCCTGCACGAGAGCGGCACTCAGGGCCGCGCAGTCGAGGATGCGGCGGAGCTCTACCGGAGTCCGGCCGACGAAACCGTTGGCACCCGGCGAGGCCGGGCCGAAGTGGACGGCCGCCCTGAGCCGGAGCCATGCCTTCCGATTCCGGTTGTGGTTGAAGGTCCTCAGACGGGCATCCAGGTTGCGCATGAACGCGTCGACCAGGCCCGGCTCGGAGGCGCCTGCGGGCAGGACCGCGAACAGCGAGTCCCCGCCCTCCTGCGTCACCCATCGCCCGCGGTTCAACCGGGCGGCGTCGGCCGCTTCGCCCAACAGCCGGGGGATCGCCTCCTGGAACTCGCGTTGCGTCACCTCGTCGGCGCGGCCGTATCCCTCCGCATCGACCGACAGCAGCAGCCTGCGCTCGAACTCTCCCATGCCGCCCCGCCCATCCGGACTGTTCCTTGTCATGACACCTCTCGGGATACACGTACTTCATGGGGGAGCATGCCGTTTCACTCAAATGCCCTGCCAATCCGCGGAGTTACTACACTCCAGCAGGGTTGACCGGTATCGCTGCGGAGCCTCCCGGGGGAAGGAATCGGCGCCCGCTCCCCCGAGTACGGACGCCGACACTGAAGTCGTACACCCACGCCCCGGTGTGAACCCTGTGGAAATACGGATTGCCGAGATCTGACCGCTCCCGAAGTCCCGAGAACCCACAGAAGTGACTGGTTCGGTCGGGGCGTTCGCCCCCTTACTGGACGGAACACACCCTCGTCGACCGGAGGAGACTTCCATGGCACCAATTGGGCAGGTCACCGACAGCCGCCCCGCGCAGTACATGTTCACCACGCTGCAGACGACCCACCAGCACGCGGACGCCAAGGCCGGCATCCTGGCGGCGACGCAGGCGGCGCTGGTCGTCACGGCGGGATCCTGGAGTCGTCAGGCCGTTCTCGTCTGCGAGCAGGGTGGCGCGGCCGGAGCGTTCGCCGGGACACTGTTGGCTCTGTTCGTCTGCGGCCTGATCGGTGGCGCGGTGAGCGTGGCTGCGACGTTGAGCCCCCGCATGCTGCGGGGCCCGGCGGTCAATCGGTACAGCTTCGTCCATCTGGCGTCGGGCCCTGACATCCTGCCCTCCGAAGGCGTGCCCACGGACGAGGCCGCGGATCGCAGGGAGTTGTCGCACACCGTGCGATTCCTCGCTCGCGTCGCCGTACGCAAGTACCGCTGCCTGACGGGGGCGGTGGTGTGCACGGCCGTCATGGGCGTGAGCGCGGGGCTGAGCGTGACCCTGCAGCCGGTATTGGTTTGACGTCACTCGGCTACGGCCCGTCGTCCGCCAGGTCCGCAAGCTGTCTGAGCCGGGGCAGATCCCGGATGGTGGTGGAACGGTAGCCGGTCTCCAACAAGCCCTCTTCGCGCAGTTCACGCAGTACCTTGTGGATGGTCGTCTCGGCAGCGCCGACCAGCGTGGCCAGCTCCGGCTGCGTCAGCCGGCAGCCGATCACCACTCCGCCGCTCCGGGAAGATCCGTAGGACGCGGCGAGTTCCACCAACAGCCGGGCCAACCGCACCTTTGCCGGATACCCACGGAAGTCCAGCCGCCGCCGGTTCGCCCCGCGCAGCCGGTCGGCGACAATGCCGGTCAGGGCCATGGAGACCTCAGGGCGGCGCATCAGCAGCCCCCGCAGCACACCGGTCTGCAGCATCCGGGCGGTCAGCGGACCGCAGGCGGTGACCGTCGCCGAGCGCGGGGCCCCGTCCATGGCCGCCATCTCGCCCACCGTATCCCCGCCGGCCCTGACGGCGAGAAGTGAGGTCTCACCGTTCTCCACAGCCGCCATGACCTTGGCGAAACCGGACAACAGCAGTAGTACGTGCCGGTCGTTCATCCCCTCTCTCAGCAGCACCGCACCCACATCGAACCGGACCTCGGTACCCAGGCTGAGCAGTTCCCGCCGTGCCGGGGGCGACAGCCTGCCCAACAGACTGCGCGCGGGCCACTCCTCGGACCCGATGGGCACACCCACGTGTATCCCCGTCTCTCTGGGTTCGGGCGTGGCCACAGAGGGGTCCGCCTCCGATACGACCGGAGGGGGAAGACCCGAAGCCGACCACAGGACATCATCGTGCCGGTTCTGCGGAAACGGTTCTACCGGAGCGGGCTGCTCCTCACCAACCGTTCACCCTTGCTCAGGCTCCTCACATGGACATCCGCGCCATCGATCCCCGGGACACTGCCTGGGAGCGGGAACATGTCCGCTACCGCGTCTGCTTCCGGGGCAGGCCGGCCGTCACTGCACACGAGCACGAGGCGCCCAGCCGTTCTTGATCGCCTGAGACCGGTCGGAAGTTGCGACGACCAACTTGTTCATGCCTGCCTGCCGGTGCCGGGGGCGGGTCTTGGTGTCAGTACCGGCGAGCCTCACTCACCGCACGGGGAAACCGAAGGAGTACCCCTGCTGCTTCAGCCAGGGCAGGATCTCGCGCAGAGCGGCCAAGGTCTGGGAGCGGTCCCCTCCCGCGTCGTGGAAGAGGACGGTCGGCCCGTTGGAGATCTCGCTCTTGACGGTGGCGACCATAGCGTCCACACCGGGACGCTCGAAGTCTTTGGAGTCGACGTTCCAGCCCAACGGTCGCATCCCCCGGGACGCGGCGAGCTGCCGGCTGTACGGGGTGAAAGCACCGCCCGGGGCCCGGTAGTACTGCGGCCGGACGCCTCCGGACGCCTTGGTGATCATGCGTTCGGCATCCAGGATCTGCTGGGACTGGTACGCCTCGGACTTGGTGTCCATGGCGGTGTCGTGCGAAACCGCGTGGTCGCACAGCCGGTGCCCGGCCGCCACGACCTCTTTGACCAGGTCCGGGTGTGCCTGGGCCTGTGTGCCCACCATGCAGAACGTAGCCTTCACACCGTTGTCCTTCAGCAGTTGCAGCACCTGCGGCGTCCAGACCGGGTCCGGTCCGTCGTCGATGGTGATGTTGACGCCCCGGGCGCCGCGGTCCGAGGCGTGCGCGATGTCCGCCGCCACCTTGGTCACGGTCCGGTCCTGAGGCCGGGCGTCCGGCGCTGAGACACGCGCTTGCGGCTGCCGCCCTCCGGCGGTGTCGGCCTGCGCGGTCCACACCGATGTGGCAGCGGCCACCGCCGTCACCCCGAGTGCCGCCGCGAGAAGCCGGCTGTGCCATCCCCTTCCCTTGTGCTTTGCCATGTCCGCCCGCCCCTTTACTGTCTCCGCCGATGCCCTGCACTCATGAAGACATACGAACGCCCGTAGAGGATCCCTCTGTTACCGATCGCAGACGAATCCGCAGGGGACCGGCGACAAACGCAGGAGCCCGGCGACAGATGAGGGGGCGCAACGGCCTCGAAAGGTGCCGGCGAGGGCGGCAGACGCTGATCCGCACGGATTCCGGCCGGCATGCGGCTGATCGTCCGCGAGGAACGGCCGCACTTCGGCACCCAGTTGCGCTTCACCGACGCCGACGGCCTGCGGCTCACCCGCTTCGCCACCAGCACCTGCGATTCACCCACCACTGGGACCGGACCGACGTCATCACCAGCGCGATCGAGCGACTCGACGCCCTCCCGAACCCCGGTCTACCGGCAGACCCACCTGCCCCGACGAGCCTGAACCATCCCACCGGAAATGAACGCCGGCGCCCACCCGACGCGACAATCGGGCCGGCGGTCTGCCCACACGCCCCCACAAACGACGAAGAGCCCGTCAGCAAGCCGACGGGCTCCCGCGAAAGATCGAGGCTAACCTGCCATCAGGTCAGATCGTCGGTGTGTCGTCGACGATCTCCTTGTGCGGTTCGACAATGAACCTCCAGCCATCGCTGGGCTCCAGGAACCGCACCCGGGTCGGGTAGATGTCCAGGGCACGGCGGTCGCGGTTCTGGCTGTTCGTGTTCTTCCGCCCCCGGGCCGGCTCCTCGTACAGGTCGACCTTGACGTCCGGCACCGCGACGGTTTCCTCGCTCCAGCGCTGAACGATCCCCGCGCCGAACGCGTCCCGTGCGGCGGCGTAGAGCGACTCCAGGGATTCCTTTTTCCCGTCAGGCACGAAGAGGGCGAGGTTCAGGAGGACGCCTGCACTCTGGAGAACCTCGATTTCTTCCCCTGCCTTGTCGGCAATCCAGATCCCGCGCTCCTCGGCATTGTCCGGGAGAACATGAATTTCCTCACCGAAGATCGTCCTCGCGGCGAAGGACCCTCCCTCGAAATTCTTACCCGGCCCCGTAAGGAAAGCCGGGGCGTAGCAGTCGAGAGGAAGGCCATTCATCTCCGCCGAGACGAAGATGCCGTCCTGGGGGCCCAATTCCGAAACCTCTCCGGCCGTAAGACGTCGAGCCGTAACCTTCTCGGTGTTCACGCCATTCCCCTTTTTTTCGTGGCGTCCTGTAAATTCATTAGGACTATACCATGAAAACGAACACCCAATCCCTTTACGCACACCTTCGCTCTCACGAGAGCACAGACAACCCTCCGAGTAATTTCTTACGACAGAACAGCAGACAAATCCTCTCGTATCACCAGGCGAAACGCAGCCCCGTAGAGAAATACGGTGAGGCCCAAGAGGTGGCTCACCGCTTCGGCGGGTTTTTCGGAACCAACTCAGCCACCAAGTGGAATGTGAGCGGCCTTGGCGCGAGTTCGATTCCCGTCACCCGCTCCACAGCAAAGCCCCAGATCACAAATCCGGGGCTTTGTCGACTTTACATTTTTGGCCGCACGTCGACAGGCAGGGCGGGACGTCCTCCGCCGAAGGAACTACTGGCACGGTCGATCTCACCGAAGAAGACCATGACGTCGTTCGGATCCGTTCCTGCCGCCTGCAGGCGAGCCACGATCGCGGAGAGGAGCAGGCGCTTCCTCTCGTCCCCAGTCCCTGACGAGAGCACGGCCTCGATCATCAGAGCATGCTCGCTGCGAGGCTTCTGCAGATCGGGATAGAGAGGGCTGATACGAAGGTCGGCTTCTTCCAAAGAGATGAACCTCTGGAAGTGATCGTCCTCGGGGTAACCAGCGCTGACGCTTGCTTCATGGATGGCGGCGGATAACGCATCCTTCTCTGCCACCGTTCTCCCGGAACGCATCGTGATGGTGAAAAGTGGCATAGAATTCCCTTGAGCTGCGTAAAATATTTTATTGATTCCAACAAAATTTTACCGCATCGACCGCGATTTCTTCGGAGCGGAGACGAGCGGCGGGTCGGCCCGGCGGGGAAAAATTGACGTCCACGAATCGCCGCTGAACCAGCGGTGATTCCCAAGCTCAGAGCGCGAGGTCGATTCTCTCGTCACTCGCTCCATGAAGATGAACCGGGCCGGCGACCGGGGGCTTCTTTGTGGTCTGGCCCGCGCTTAAGCGCCTTGCACCAGATCCGCGCCAGAAGGCTTCTCCTTGCCCTCCTGCCGGGCGGCCTGCACGAGCTCATCCGGCCCGCTCGCAACTTCCTGGTTGGAGTCGGGCATTGCCTTGCCCTCAAGAGTGGGGATCACGAAGCATGCCGCGCCGGCCAGCACTCCAGCCAACGTGAAGCCCCACGCGTACCCCACGGAGGCGATGAGTCCGCCCAGCAGCGGCGGTGTCAGCGATGCGGCGAGGTTCTGGCCGGTGTTCTGGACGCCCATGGCCCGTCCCGACCAGGAGCGTCCTGCAAGCTCGGCGGTGGCGGTGAAGGCCAGGCCGTTGGTGCTTGCGGTGATACCGCAGGCGACGATCATGGCGAGATCCGTCACCGGCGAGGGCCAGAGCGCACCCAGCGCAGTCGCGCCCATGACGACGGCGATGCACACGGACAGCTGCCGCATCGGCCGCACCCGGCTGCCGACCCGGTCGGACCAACGGCCCGCCACGACACGCGAGACAGCCCCCAGTACCTGTGACACCACCAGGAGTTGACCCGCGTGCACGGCGCTCCAGCCCCGGACGTCGATCAGGAACACCATCGCGAAAGCGTTCGCCGCGAACTGTGGAACGCACAGCAGCGCGCTGGAGGCATGGACGCGCCACAGGCTGGAGTGACGGTAGGGGTTCGCGGTCGGCTCCTGCGCTGTGGACTGCACGGTGCGAGGCGGATCCGAGGTCAGCGAGCCGACGAGCAAGGCGACGACACCGCACAATGCCGCGCAGAACAGAACGGTCCCCTTCACGCCGCTGCGCGCGGCGAGCGTGGGGACCACCAGAGCAGCAATGCCCATGCCCAGCGGGGTCGACGTCTGCCGTATTCCCATGGCGAGCCCGCGCTCCCGGGCGGAGAACCAACCGACGACGAGCCGGCCGCTGGCCGCGGAGACCGATGCGCTCGCTGCCCCGGCCAGCGCCAGGAGCACTCCCAGGGGAACCAGACCATTCACCGCGCCCCCCAGGGAAAGGAGGACGGCTGTCATGGCCAGACCGGAGGTGATGACGACCCGCTCGCCGAAACGATCGGCCAGGGCTCCCCAGGCGACGAGAGTCAGCACGAGGCCGACGGTGGGACAGGCGACCAGCAATCCGACTTGGCTGAGTGTCAGCCCGTTGTCCCGCCTCAACGTCTCCGAGGTGTACGGCAGTCCGTACAGGAAGGCGCAGGCGACCGTCTGCGCTGCGGTCCCAAGAGTCAGCATCATCCAACGGCGCACAGCAGCCCTCCCCGGTGTGTGGACGTTACAACTATGACAGCGAATCCATAATGCAAGACAAGACGTCTCACATTTTGAGCTGCCTCGCGAAGGACGGGTCGCCGCTGCCGCGACCATGTGAAACGGTGCCTGCAGACCACGCGTGACCGGGGCATGACGGCGTACACGCCGCACGGCTTCGAGATGCCGGGCACCTACGACCCCCCGCCCTGACCATGCCCCGTCCGTGCCCGGCGGAACGGTCAACAGCGGTCGATCCGGGTATCAAGATGCTCCACCCATCGCCCCGCCTACGCGGCATACCTCACCCGCTCCATGCAAAAGCCCCAGGCCGGCGGCCCGGGGCTTCTTTGTTGTCCGGACCGGTCCAAGAGCCGCGCACCACCTCGGACGACCGTCCTGCTCGAACCATCGTGTCCTTGACACAGTCGGAGTTCCCGTGCCCCGGCATCGGACACCGACCACCGGACAAAACGGGGAGCCGCGCCTCTGGGCCCTCAGCGCATCGGGGAAACAACTACCCCATGCACGACGTGACTCAAGGATCGGCCCTCAGCTCCAGGAGATCTGGAGGTAAATCAACCGATGACGATGTGGGCAGAATTACCCCATCATCCGGAAGACTCGCCGTCCGAGCCCTACTGTGGTGTTCAGTGCACTTCCAGCCTTCGGGGTGATGAATATGAGGAAGAGGATCTTGCGAAGCATCATTGTCGCAGCAACAACCTCATCCTGCCTGGCAGCCGGGGCATGGGGCGCCTCAGCGAGTGAAGCCGGCACCTCACCGAAGAACTCTCAGGTCTCGCCCGAGAAGTCAGTTCTTCAGTGCTACGGGACTATTCGTGATCCGGATCGGATTGTGTGCTATCGGGTTTCTAAGAGGCTTCTGCACACAGGCGGACGGATCGAGTTCGTCCCCTTCCTTATCCAGGTGCCCACGCCTTCGAATCCCCCGCCAGTGACTATCGTCGGGAATCTCCCGGGGACGTGACTGCTCAGGTGCTTGATTACGTGTGAGCGGGCGGCAGCCAGATAATTCCCGCGAACCGGATTTTTTCCCACGAAGAGGCCGCGGAGCGGCTGGCTCGGCTTCAACGGCGGCTCGGCCCTCGGCGCCAACGGTCTGGCAGCGGCCTCGCTCCTCAACACCCTCGTCGCCGGATGCACCGGCCTGCTCGGCTGGCTCTTCGTCGAGCAGAGGCGCGACGGCCACCCACCACCTTCGGTGCGGCGTCGGGCGCGGTCGCCGGCCTGGTGGCGATCACCCCCGCATGCGGCACGGTCGGGGTCCTGGGCGGCGCCGTGGTCGGACTCGCGGCGGGCGTCGTCTGCTCGTACGCGGTCGCGTGGAAGTTCCGGTTCGACTACGACGACTCACTGGACGTGGTCGGCGTTCATTTCGTCGGAGGCGTCGTCGGCACCCTGCTCATAGGCCTGTTCGCGACAGCCACGATGAGCGGCGGCAAAGAGGGCCTCCTGTACGGCGGCGGACCGGGCCAGCTCGCCCGGCAGGCCGTCGCCGTGCTTGCCGTGGCGGCATACACGTTCCTCGTGACGTACGGGATCGGCAAGGCGATCGACAGGCTGATGGGTCTGCGGGCCTCCGCGGAGGAGGAGCTCACGGGCCTGGACCGGACGGTGCACGCGGAGAGCGCCTACGATCACGGCGCCCTGGGTCATGGCGCTTCGCAGATCCCGGCACTGTCGACGCCTCATTCGAAGGACAGGAACCCCACCGCATGAAGCTCATCACCGCGATCGTCAAGCCGCACCGCCTCGACGAGGTGAAGACCGCTCTGCAGGAGCTCGGCGTGCACGGACTGACCGTGACCGAGGCCGGCGGATACGGGCGCCAGAGCGGCCACACCGAGGTGTACCGGGGCGCCGAGTACCGGGTCGACCTGGTGCCCAAGGTCCGCATCGAGGTCGTCGTCGAGGACGCGGACACGGACCTGGTCATCGACGCGGTGGTGCGCGCCGCCCGGACCGGCAAGATCGGTGACGGCAAGGTGTGGGTGCTGCCCGTGGAGACGGTGGTACGGGTCCGGACCGGCGAGCGAGGCCCGGACGCGTTGTAGCGCCCGGTCCCGGGGCCGGTTCCCGTCCACCCTCCGCGGTGGCGCGCCGACGCCTCGGCCTCCTGTGCACAGGTCTCACGGCCGCGCCCCCGGCGCCGAGGGCTGCCGGGGTGGACGGGCCGGGGGGCTGATGCGTGATGATGTGGCTCTGGTCAGTGGGTAGTTGGTCATAGGAGCCGGTTGGGGGCCCTGCTTGTGAATGATGCGGTGGAGTTGGCGGACATGATCGCGCAGCTGCGCCAGGAGCTGAGCCGGGCGATGTCGGCCGGTGAGGACGCCGACCTGCGGTTCAAGGCCGAGCGGGTGGAGCTGGAGCTGACCGTTGGGGTGGAGCGGACCCACGAGCCGGGGGTGAAGGTGAGGTTCTGGGTTTTCGATGCCAGTGCGACGACGAAGCGGTCGTCCACGGTCACTCAGAAGCTCACGTTGACATTGCAGCCGGTGCGGGCGGACGCGCCGGACCAGATGGCGTTGATCTCCGGGGACGAGCTGCTCGGTGAGGACTGACAGCGCGGCCGTGAGCGGCGGACTGGACCCGCACCGCATCGCGGAGGTCATCGTCACCACCGCCGGTGGCGGGCGGCGCGGGTCGGGTTACCGGGTCGGCGACACGGCGGTGCTGACCGCGTTCCATGTGGTCTCCGAGGCCGCGGGCGTGCAGGTGCGATTCGATGCCGACCGGCCGGGGCAGTGGGTCGCGGCCGCGGAGGTGGCCTGGTCGGACAGTGACACCGATGTGGCTGTACTGACCTTCGTACCTCCGCCGGGTGCCGCCCCCGTCGTGCCCGCGACGTTCGGGCGTATCGGCGACGACCGTCATGCCGTCATCGATGTGCATACGGCGGGATTCCCGCTGTGGAAGCGCCGCCGCAGCCCCGATGGGAGGCAGTTCCGGGAACTGCACCAGGCGGACGGGACCGTGGCCGCGCTGTCCAACCTGAGGACCGGCACCCTGGAGATCACCGTCCCGGTGGCGGCCGCCGACCCCGACCCCAAGGTGTCGCCGTGGTCGGGGATGTCGGGCGCCGCCGTATGGGCCGGGCCCCGCATAGTCGGAGTGGTCGCCGAGCACCACCGATGGGAAGGGTTGGGCCGGCTGACAGCGGCCCGCATCGACCACACCCTGAGCCGGGTCGGCGAGCCGCGTCGGGGAGAGCTGGCCGGGCTGTTGGCGATCGCCGACCCCTGGGCGCTGCCCGACGTGGGCCCCGAGCCGGCCCTTGTAGATTCCGCCCCTCCGCAGGCAGGTTCCAAGGTCATCGGGCTGCCGGTCACGCATGGGCTCGAGCTGTTCAAGAATCGCGCTGAAGAACGCGAGATGATCGGCCGTCACCTCTCCGATCCGGCCATTCGCATGGTGACCGTCACCGGTCGACGGGGCATGGGCAAGAGCGCGGTCGCGGCCAAGGTCATGGAGATGCTGGAGCAGGGCGAGTGGCCGGGCCACGCCCGGGCTCCGGCTCCGTCGGGGCTGGTCAATCTGAGCACCCGTACGTCGGGGATCTCCCTGGAACGCCTGTACTTCGACTGCGCCCGCGCGCTCGGCTCGGATCACGAGACCCGTCTGCTGGACATCTGGGCCACGAACCGCCCCGTGCAGGACAAGATCGGCGAGCTGTTCGCCGCGATGGGTGACCAGCTCTTCATCATCCTGATGGACAACCTGGAGGACCTGCTCGACGACGACGGCCGGCTCGACGACGAGGACGAACTGGCGGTCTTCCTCGACTGCCTTTTCCGGGTGAGATCCACGCCACGACTGCTGGTCACCTCGCAGCTGCCGTTGCGCCTCGCGCCCGAGTTGCGCCGTTTCGCCGCGGAGGTGGAGCTGTCCGCCGGGCTGCCGCCCACCGAATCCGTGGCTCTGCTGCGCGAACTCGACCAGGACGGCAGCCTCGGCGTGGCGCAGCTGTCCGACGATCAGCTGCTGCAGGCGTCGGTCCACGTCCACGGGGTTCCGCGCGCACTGGAGCTGCTGGTGGGCGCCATGGCCGACGACATGCTGACTCTGCCGACGCTGCAGGACGTACTGGAGGACTTCACCCTGCGGGGCGACGTGGTCGCCGGCCTGGCCCAGGACCGTTACCAGCGGCTCGGCCCCGACGGCCGCACCGTGCTGAACGTCCTCGCGGTACTGCGCACGCCCGTGCCACGGGAGGCGATCGAGTGGATCGTGGCCGGCCTCGATCCCGGGCTCGTCGTCGCGCCGGTCCTGTCCCGTCTGCTGCAGATGCGCATGCTGTCGGTGGACCGGGCCAGCCGCACCTTCGCGCTGCATCCGATGGACGCCGACCTCGCGTACGGCGCCATGCCACGGGACGGCGAGCGGGGACGGCAGTCCGTGGAACGGCGGGCGGCCGACTGGTACGCGAGTGTCGCACCGCCCCGCGCAAACTGGCGCACCCTGGACGACATACAGCCGTACCGGCGTGAATTCGACCACCGTGTGCGCGCAGGGGACATGGACGGCGCCGCGCTGGTCCTCGGCGCGATCAGCGAATGGATGGTCTGGCAGGGCTCGGTGCTTGCGGCCGTCTCGATGCACCTGACAGTGGAGGAACAATTGACCGACGACCGGGCGCGTCTTGCCCATCTCATCAGCTTCGGGCATGCCCGGTTGAGCGCAGGCCCATTGGCGCACGCGGCGGACCTGTTCGCCGAGGCGGCCGACATGGCCGAGCGCCTCGAAGACCGCCGTGCGCTGCAGAACGCCATGTTCGGCCTGGGCGACGCCTACCGTCAGCTGGGCCGCCTGGACGCCGCCATGGGACCGCTCGCCCGGGCCGGTGACCTGGCACATGAGAACGGCGACGCCGAAGCCGAGGTGCATGCCGTCCTGGATCTCAGCCTCGCCCACAGCACTCTGGGCGACGGGGAGGCTGCCCTTGCCGGTGCCGACCGGCTGAGCGAACTCGCGCGTATGTCGGGGGACCTGTTCACCGAGGCCCGTTCATGGAATGCCCGCTTCACGGCCCTGCTGGCCATGGGCCGCTGGCAGGAGACCATCGAAGCGGGCGACAGGGCCGTGCGTGCCTACCGGGACGCGGGCATCCAGGAAGCGACGGACTACGCGCTCAACGCCAAGGGCGTGGCCATGCTCGCACTGGGGCGGGTCACGGAAGCTCTGACATCTCTGGAGGCGGCGCTCCGAGCGGCGTCGACGATGGAGAATCCGCGCACCGAGGGAGTCTGCCTCTACAACATGGCGTGGGCGTACTGGACCGACGGCCGGTACGGGCAGGCGGCCGAGACTGCCGAGCGGGCGGCCGCCTCGCTGGAGCTCGCCGGGGCGGCGGAAGTCGCGGCGGGACGGGCGCTCGCCGAGGCGGCCCACGCCCGGACGGTGCCCGACCCGCAGGCGGCCGCCGACGCGTTGGCCCGGGCCGCCGACGGCGTCGGACGCAATGTCGAGATGGTCCGTCCGGCCTGGCTCACCGAGGAGGCCGAGCGGTTGCGCGGCGAGGTCTGACGCTGCGGGGTCGTGCATCGAAGCCCCGGGCCGGTGGCCCGGGGCTTGTCTGTTGTCCGGACCGCGCCAGAAGGCCCCGGAGACAGCAGTCCGACCGGACCATCACCTGGACGCCGGTACCGGAAGGGCGAGGAAGGGGCGCGGGCGGCGCGGCGTCAGAAGGCGACTGCGTCCCGGACCAGGGGGCAGGTCATGCAGTGGCCGCCGCCTCGGCCGCGGCCGAGTTCGGCGCCGACGATGGTGATGACCTCGACGCCGGCCTTGCGCAGGAGGGTGTTGGTCTGGGTGTTGCGGTCGTAGGTGAAGACGACGCCCGGTTCCAGGGCCACGGCGTTGTTGCCGCTGTCCCACTGCTGGCGCTCCGAGGCGTACACATCACCGCCGGTCTCGATCACCCTGAGCCCCGGCAGGCCGAGCCCCTTGGCGACCACGTCGACGAACGGGGTCGTGCCCTCGTCGGTGATCTCGACCCCCGGGGCCCTGTCGCTGGGCCGCAGGGAGAAGGCATGGACCTCGTCCATGATCTTCGGATAGAGGGTGACGAGGTCGCGGTCGGCGAAGGTGAAGACGGTGTCGAGGTGCATGGCGGCGCGCAGTTTGGGCATGCCCGCCACGATCACGTGCTCGGCGGCGCCGTTCTTGAACAAGGCGTCCGTGACCTGGGTGATGGCCTGGCGTGAGGTGCGTTCGCTCATGCCCATGAGCACCACGCCCTTGCCGACAGGCATGATGTCGCCGCCTTCGAAGGTGGCCCGGCCCCAGTCCCGTTCCGGATCTCCCCACCACACCGTGGAGCCCCTGAAGTCGGGGTGGAAGGTGTAGATCGCCTTCATCAGCAGGGTTTCGTCGTGGCGGGCGGGCCAGTACAGGGGGTTCATCGTCAGGCCGCCGTAGAGCCAGCAGGTGGTGTCACGGGTGTAGAGGGTGTTGGGCAGCGGGGGCATCAGATACTCGCGGGCGCCGGTGGACTCGCGGGCCAGGGCCACGTACGGGGAGCGGAAGTCGTCGGGCAGGTCTGCGACGGCCAGGCCACCGATCAGGAATTCGGCGAGCGGGCCGGGCCGGAGCGTCTCCAGAAAGGCTCTCGTGTCGTCCAGGAGCCCGATGCCGACCTCGTTCGCGGTGATCTTGCGGTCGAGGAGCCACGTCCTGGCTTCCGTGATGGCCATCGTCTCGGCGAGCAGGTCGTGCAGTTCGACGACCTCGACACCGCGCCGGCGGAGTTTGTTGACGAAGTCGGCGTGGTCGCGCTGGGCGTTCTCCACCCACATCACGTCGTCGAAGAGCAGGTCGTCGGAGTTGGTGGGGGTGAGCCGGCGATGTGCGAGGCCGGGAGCGCAGACCAGCACCTTGCGCAGCTTTCCGACCTCGGAGTGGACGCCGAGGGCCGGCTCGGTGGTGTCGGTGCTCGTCACGGTGTGCCTTTCGGTCGGATGGGTGTGCGTTGTGGACGGAGCGTGCGTAGTGGTCAGAGTTCGATCCAGCCGGCCGCCAGGGCAGTCACGCCCACGATGGCCCCGACGACCGAGACCGCGCAGATCACGGCTTCCGCGGGCGAGAACAGCCGACGGTTCTGCTCGCGCCGGGCCTTGATGAACAGGAGGGTCGCGGGGGCGTAGAGGATGAAGGAGATCAGGACGAACTTCAGCCCCGCCGCATAGAGAAGGAACGCGGTGTAGAACGTGGCGATCGCGGCGGTCACGAGTTCGCGCCGGGTGCTGTCGCCCACCGTGCCTTCACGGCCCGGCCGGAACGCGATCTTCACCGCGAACGCGGCGGCGAGGAGGAACGGGATCAGGCTCAGCGCGCTGGTCAGATCGAGCGCGAAGTTGAAGGCGTCGTCGGAGAACATCGTGACGACGAGGACGACCTGACTCAGCAACGTGGTCATCAGCAGGGCCGGGACGGGTACGTCGGCGGCGGTGGAGCGGCCGAGGAACCGGGGCATGTCGTTGTCCTTGGCCGCGACGAAGAGGACCTCGGCTGCCATCAGGGTCCAGGCCAGATAGGCGCCGAGGACGGAGACGATGAGCCCGACGCTGACGAAGGCCTTTCCCCAAGTGCCGACCGCGTGCTCCAGGACCCCCGCCATGGAGGGCTGGCGCAGCTCGGCGATCTCGCTCATCGGCATCAGCCCGTACGACACGATGGTGACGGAGGCGAAGATGGCGAAGACGCTCAGGAACCCGAGGATCGTGGCCCGGCCGACGTCCTCGCGGCGCTTGGCGTGCCGGGAGTACACGCTGGCGCCCTCGACTCCGAGGAAGACGAACACCGTGGCGAGCATCGTGCCGCGGACCTGGTTGAACAGCGATCCTGCGTAGTCGGCGCCGCCGAAGTTGTCGGCGAAGACGGACGGTTGGAAGTAGAACAGCGCCAGGATGATGAAGACCAGGATCGGTACGACCTTGGCCACGGTGACGATCTTGTTGATGGCCGTCGCTTCCTTGACGCCGCGCCGGATCAGGAAGAAGAACGCCCACAGGCCAAGCGTCGACAGGACCACTGCGAGAAGGGTGTCCCCGTCGCCGAGGCTCGGCCAGACGGCGCCGATGGTCGACATGATCAGCACCCAGTAGGTGACGTTGCCGACGCAGGCGCTGGCCCAGTATCCGAAGGCGGAGAAGAAGCCGAGGTACTCGCCGAATCCGGCCTTCGCGTACGCGTAGACACCGGCATCCAGGTCCGGCCTGCGGACGGCGAGTGCCTGGAACACGAAGGCGAGCATGAGCATGCCGACGCCCGCGATCGCCCAGGCGATCAGTGCGCCGGCCACGCCGGTCTCCTCGGCGAAACGCCGCGGCAGGGAGAACACTCCGGCGCCCACCATCGAGCCGACGACCATCGCCGTCAGCGTCAGCAGGGTGAGTTTGACGGCCGCCGGCGGTTCGACGGCTGCCGTCTTGGCGCTGCTGCCAGTGTCAGTCATGTCTTTCCTCGTCGACGCGCCCCGGTGTCGTGGACCCGGGGGCTGCTAGTGGGCCGGTGTCCCGGGATCGGCCTCGACCGGGTCCGCTTTCTCGATCTCGAAGCCCGTGATTCCGTGGAGGAAGCTCAAGGCCGGGCCGGCGTGGTCGAAGATTGCGAACGGCGGATACGACAGCGTCGACGCGCCGAGCACCGCTCCCATGAACGCGCCGCACCGGTTCCACGGCACGAGCGCTGAGGTCACCGTGCCGCTGTCGGCGGCCGGCCGGGACAGGTTCGGCGGGGCGGGCCCGCGCCCGGCGAACTCCACACGGATCACGCCGGGAATGCCCGCGGAGACGGCGGAGCACACCAACGCCGAGGCGGGCATCTTGCGGATCGACAGATACACCGGCAGGACCAGCGGCACGACGGCGTCAGCCGGTGGGGGGTCGCGAACCGGGCGCTCACTCTTCCCCGGGACCTCGTCCGTCACCTCAGCCCCCGGTTCGCAGAGAAGGGCCAGTGGCCGCCTCATCGCCTGGTTCAGTGAGAGGAAACCTAATGCCATTTGACACATTTTGCCCGGTATTACGCTTCATGGATCGCCCCGGAGCGGGATTGCCGTGATGGTTCCGGCGTCGCCAGGGGTGCCGAGCCCTGCGGGAGCAGCGGCCGGTGGCGGCCACTGCACTGCGACCGCCCCCGGGCCGGAGCAGCGGTCGACCGCGCTCCCGGCGACCCGGTCCCGTGGAAGGTCGCCATCCCCGTCACCGCCATGGAGCCCGGCACGGACTTCCGGCCCGGCACCGCCACGTTGCGCGGCTTCGGCACGGCGGACGACCACGACTAACCGGTGACCGTCAACGCCGGTGACAACACCTCCCGGATCACTCCGGTCAGGTCCTGACCTCTCCGACGCGGGGCGTCGCGGGTGGGTCGGCCCGCGACGCCCCGCGCCGGTCCCGCGTCGGCCCCGCTCCCGCACCCGCACCCGCACCGACGCAGAGCGCTTCATCCCCCTTTGTCGCCGCCTCGCTTTGCTGTCAGGCAGCTTGATGAGGTGTCCGGCCCCTCGCGGGCGGGTTCGCAGGTGGCCCAGTGTGGTGGATGCCCGGACGGGACCAGCGCCCGCCGGCCACCCGTCGACGAGGAGGAGCCCGCCATGCCGGACGCCCTGAACACCGTTGTCTGCGAGCCCACACCGACCCCCCGCGAGCGCCAGGTCCTGACGCTGCTCGCAGGAGGCGAGACCTACTGGGGAATCGGCCGTCGGCTGGGCATCAGCCCGCACACGGTCGACACCCATCTGCGCCGGCTCCGCGACAAGACGGGCACGAGCAACCGGACCCAGCTGGTGGTGCTGGCCATCCAGCGGGGCTACTTGGCCTGAAAGCGCGCGCACGAACCGGAAATTCGCCGGACTTCCACCGGCTTGAGGGCATTCGAGCCCCCTTCACTTAGCGGTCACGCACCTTGGTGAGGGGCTCGCTCCCGTACATACGCGACAGGCCTGGGCCAGTGTGGTCACACACCGCACGAACGGAGCGGGCCCGCCGAAAAGGCGGGCCCCACACCATGTCCCTGGGGGGAATCATGCCGAAGCGCCTTGCCCTGCTCCTCACCGCCACCGCCGCTCTGTTGGTCCTCCGTCCCGCCTCCCCCGCGTACGCCGCCGACATCGATTGCGGCGGTATCGAGCTCTCCTCGGTGACCGTCTCGGCCGAGAGAACCACGAGCGACCCGGCCACCGGATGGAACGTCACGGACGGGGAACTGCCGGGCCGGGGAACGGTGCACACGTGCGACACCTCATGGGGCGGCTGATCCCACGGGACACCCTGCGTCCGCCGGGCCACCAGGGCCTAGCTGCCCGGCGGCGTCAGATCGGTGACCACGTACTGTGCTCCCGGCGTGAGTTCCACCGCCCAGGACCAGCCTGCCGGAATGTAGAGGACTTCGCCCGACCGCAGCCGGTGACGGAAGGCCCCCGCGCCGCCATCGGCCCGGGCACCGCGCAGTCGCCACAACCCCGCGCCCTCGGTCTGATGGATCACCAGATGTGCGGCGGGGTTCCGCGCACCCCCGCATGTGCGACTGCCCCGGCCGCTGCTCGTGACCAGGCCGGTACGCAGGCCGAGTTCGGCGGCCAGATCATCGAGTGCTTCCGGCCGTTGCGGGCTGTCGAGGGCCGGATGCTCGTACTCGGGCCACATCACGCCGGGCGCCCGGTCCAGGTGCACCGAGAGAAACAGCAGCAACTCCCGCAGATGGAGCGCGCCTTCACTCTCCGCCCGGGGTGCCGGAGGTGCCAGGGGCCGGCCGTCCATGTCCCTCCTCGTGCTCTCCGCCGAAGCGCCGCGCAGGAAGCGTCCCGCGCGGGCTCTGCTGACAGCATCCGGCACCGGGCGGCCCCGGGCCAGTCGCGTGAGTTCGCTACCGGAGCACGGGCCGGACACCGACGGATACGGCCGTCCGTCGGCTGACGGACGTCAGGCGACCGGGCCGTCGGGCGGTCCCGCTTCGGGAGCGGTGTTCACCAGGAGCCCCCGGGTCGCAGCGTGGGCGCCGGCCTGGAAGCGGCTCGTGGCGTCCAGCTCCTCCATGATGTCGGCGATGTGCCGGCGGGCGGTACGCAGCGACATGCCGAGTCTGCGTGCGATGGCCTCGTCCTTCAGACCGGCTGCGAGCAGCCGGACGATCGTCTCGTGGATCTCCCGGGACACCTCTTCCAGGCCCTGGCTGACGGCATCGGCGAACGGGGTGGCCCGGTCCCACGTCTGCTCGAAGATCTCGCAGAGGTACCTGACCGTGGACGGGTCCCGTATGACGACAGCTCCCCAACTGTCGTCCTGCACAGGGATGAAGGCGAGTTCGCGATCGAAGACGATGAGCCGGCCGAACAGTTCGTGCGCGGTGCGGTACTTGCCGCCCAGCGCCGACGCGGCGGCCACGTAGGCCTGGCTGGGGCCGTTGAAGCGGGCCGTGTGGTGGTAGAGCGTACGCAGCTGGATGCCGCGCTCCAGCATCGACTGGTCCCGCACCAGCGCCTCCCGCATCGCTTCGGGATCCCGCGCCCCGCCGCCGGGCTGGCTGGTCAGCACCTCTTTGCGGCAGCGGTTCGACGCCTGGTTGAGGGTGTTGCGGACGTCCTGCACATTCTCCAGCAGCTCCAACGACTCGCTGCGGGAATGCCGCTGGTGGTAGCACGCGACGAAGGGACCGAGGTCCTGGCGCATACCTGCGAGCCTGTCCTGCTGTTCGCGTATCTTCGCCTCCACGGGCGCGGCCAACTGCGCCAGCGCGGTCTCGGGCGCTACCGCGAACAGCTCCCGGGAGCCCCCGGGAACGTTCTGCGTGTGCAACAGCTGGGCCCGCCGCAGCCGTTCCAGGCTCAGTCCGGCCTCCTCGGGGCCGATCCCGGTGGCCTCGGACACGGCCTCCGGGTCGCCCGTACGGTGTTCGAGGACCCAGCCGTACACGGCGAGGTCGTTCTCGCCCAGCCCCCGGGCCGCCTCGAACGGCCCGGTGCGTACCTGCTCCTGCCCCTCCACGTACCCCCCTCGTCGCCGTCTGACGGGTGGTGCCGACCGGCGCATCGGATGCCCCGGGCAAGGATAGGCAGAAGGGACAGGCAGAAAAGATCTTGTCGCGTCAGGACTACGCAAAGGCCCCCGAGCCCGGGTGCATCGGGGGCTGTGCTGCGGGCAGCGCGGCGGTCCAGGGACCGGCACCGGTCGGACGGCTCACGCGGCGGCCGGCATCGTCGCGCGCATGGCGGCGCGCGCGTGGGCCACCAGCGCCTCGGGGGTCAGGGTCGCCAGGGTGCGGCGGGTGTGGCCGATCAGGGCCTCGGCGGCATCGGTGAGCGCCTCGTCACCGAGCGGCCGGCCGGGGATCGCGGCTCCGTCCGCGAGGAGAGCCTGCAGCAGGGCGTACAGGTTCGCGGTGCCCGCCTCGCGTACGGTCAGCGAGAGGTGGACGGACGGAGCGTCGCCCACGGCGTCCGCATGGTGCGCGAACCCCCTCGGGACGTACAGGACTTCGCCGGGTCGCAGGACGGTCTCCAGCAGCACCGCGCCCGGGTCGCCGTCCACCCTGGCCGGTTCCCAGTTCCCGTCGACCGGTCCGGCGTGGACGCGCCAGCGCTTCTCCCCGCTGATCTGGATCGCGAGGACGTCGGCGTCGTCGCGGTGGAGGGGACGGCCCTGGGTGCCCGCGGGGGTGCGGAAGCAGAACGCCTCGACCTGGCGGCCGAGTTGCTCGGCAAGGCCCGTGGTGAGCGCCCGTACACCCTGGTGCCACTGGTCCACGTACCGCAGCAGTACGGTGGCCCGCTCGTCGTCGACCAACCGGCGCACGAGTTCCGCGTCTGCGTAGTCCTCGACCACCTCACCGAGCACCACCCGGGGCGTGCAGAACCGTTCGGCGGGTACGTGGCTGTCCTCGTGAACGAGCCCGATGTAGGGCACCTTGAGCAGCCCGGCATCGAGCAGGCCGTCCAGTTCGGCGGTGTCCAGGAGGTCCACCGGGGGGTCGTCGGGGCGCAGCACGGCCGGTGCGCGGCGCCAATGCGTGGCGAAGAACTCCTGCTCGTCCCGGACACATCGTTTCAGCCAGTCCATCGTTGGTCTCACTCTCCGTCGGGTGCTCCGGCCGGTCAGGCCGTGGGGCGGCTGCTGTACGCGTGCAGGCGGGCGCTGTGCACGAGGGACTCGGCGCTCGCTCTGTCGAGCCTGTCGCGGAAGTGGTCGAGGAGGGCGGCGGCCGTTCCGGTCAGATCCGCGTCGTCGAGGGGGCGGGCGGGCAGGACGAGGCCGGAGGCGAGCAGGGACTGCAGCTCCGCGCGCAGGTGCCCGGCGCCGGCCTCGCGCAACGCGATCGTGAGGTGCAGCGAGGGGCCGTCCTCGGTGGCCTGCGCGGTGTGGGCGTAGCCGTTCGGGACGTACAGGACCTCGCCCGGCCGTACGACGGTGTCGAGCAGGACGGGGCCCGGGTCGTCCTCCCGTACGGGCTGCCAGTCCGCGTCGGTGGGGCCGCCGAACACCTGCCAGTGCTTGGCGCCGCTGAGCTGGAGCACGAGGATGTCGCCGTCGTCCCGGTGTACGGCGCCGAAGCGTCCGGGCTGCGAGTAGAAGCAGAACGCCTCGGCCAGCCGCCCGAGTTGCTCGGCGAGACCGGCGGTGAGCTGCCGGACCGGCGGGTACCAGTGGTTGACGTAGCGCAGTTGCAGGGTGGCCCGCTCCTCCCGGATCAGCGTCCGTACGCGCTCCGGGTCGAGCCAGCCTTCGAGATACCGCCCGGCGACCACGCGTGGCGGGCAGAAGTCCGCCTCCGGCACGGCGCCCGCCGTCGTGAACAGTCCGGCGTAGGGCACTCTCAGGGCGCCCGAGTCGATGAGGTCGTCGAGGTCGGCGGGGGTGAGGATTTCGGTGGGCGGATCGTCCGGCCGCAGCACGACGGGCCCTTGGCGCCACTGCGTGCTGAGGAACCGTTCCGCGTCGGAAACACAGCGTTCGAGCCAGTTCACGGCTCACTCTCCTTGCTCACGTTGCTCACGCTCCGGCTGCGGGGCCCGCCGGCACGGGGGGCCGGCGGGCCCCGTCAGGGCGCTGTCGGGGGTCGGATCCGAAGGGAACTACGGGAGTCGGACGGCTCCGGAACCGGCCGGCTGCCGGGTCGGGTCACTGCCGGGGCCGGCCGGCTGCCGGTGTCGGACGACTGCCGGGGCCGGATGACTGCCGGGATCAGATGACGTCCGGGTAGCAATCCCCGCAGCCCGCCTCGACGGAGTGGCTGGGCGCGGAGTCCGACGCGGCGAAGGCGCTCGGGGCGAACATCGAGCCGCCGATGACCGCGGCCGCGGCGACGCCGAGGGCGGCCTTGCGGGACAGGGTCAGGCCGGCCTTGGGCTGGGCGTCGGTCGGCTGCGCGGTGTTCCGCGAGAGGTTCATGAGATCTCCTGTGTCATCGGGCCGGCCCTGTGAGGCCGGGGTTCGTGCCCCGGGGCGCTTCCCCTTGGCTGATCTCCATCCTGGTTTCCGCGCGCGGTCGCCGACAGTGACGAGAGCCCGCTCCCGCATGCACGTGACCCGAGGTCCCGGGAGGAGCGGGCACGCCGTGAGCGGACAACGGGAGTGGCGACGCCGTGTCAGTCGAGAGGTTCGGCGATTCCCGGAGTGAGCCAGTGGAGGCGGTCCGCGAGGCCTGCCTCGGTGAAGCCGGCGGCGATCTGTTCGCGTCCCTCGGTGAAGTGGTCCCAGGAGTCGTAGTGGACCGGGACCACCCTGCGGGCACCGAGCGAGCGGGTGAGTGATGCGGCCTGTTCGCCGTCCATGGTGATCAGTTCGCCTCCGCCGAAGGCTTCGATGCGCGCCGCCCCCAGGTGCAGCAGGGCGGTGCCGATCGTGAATCGCCGGCCGATTTCGTCGAGTTCGGGAATGTGGACGGTGTCGCCGGAGATGTAGACGGCCTCGTCCTCGCCCGGCGCCTCGATGACGAAACCGGTGACGTCCCCGACGGGACCGTGCAGACCGGGCGTGCCCGTGATCCGCAGGGTCCCGTTGCCGACGGTCAGCGTCCGGGTCTCCCACGGCGCCAGGCCGCGGGCGTCACCGCCGAGGCGCGTTGCGCCGCTGACGGTGGTGAGTACGGGGCGGCCGGCCAGGAGCCCGCGGCCGGTGGCGTCCAGGTTGTCGGGGTGTTCGTCGTGGCTGAGCAGCACGGCGTCCACCCGGGGCAGCTCGGACGCGCGGATCGCGGGGCCACTGGTGCTGCGCAGAGTGACCGGGTCGTGCCGGTACACGGCGGGTGCGGGGTCGAATGCCGGGTCGGTCAGCAGGCGCAGGCCGCCGATCTCCAGCAGGACGGTCGCGGTGCCTATGTGGGTGACGGTGATCTTCATGACAGATCCTTCTGTGTGAGCTCGGTGTCGCCGCGTGTCGCGGCATGCGGGAGTGCTCGACGCCGCGTGCTGCGGCGCCGATGGTGTTCGGCGGTCGGATTCGTGGCGGTCAGTGCGCGGCGGTCCGGAAACGGCGCCGGTAGGCGGCCGGTGTTGTGCCGAGGCGATCGCGGAAGACCCGATGCAGGGTCTCCACGGAACCGAAACCGCAGGCTCGCGCCACGTCGTCCAGCACCCGGTCCGTTCGCTCCAGAAGTCTGCGCGCGGCCTCCAGCCGCATCTCCTCGACGAACGCACCGGGCGTGCTGCCGGTCTCGGCGTGGAAGGTCCGCGCGAAGTGGCGCTCGCTCATCTCCATCCGGGAAGCCAGCGCGGGCACCGACAGATCGGAGTCCAGATGCGCACCGATCCACAGGCGCAGGCTCCGCACATCGTCCCGGCCGCCCGCCTGCTGGGCGAGCGGCACGCTGAACTGGCTCTGACCGCCGGGTCGTTGCAGATACATGACCATGATCCGGGCCACTTCCAGTGCGACCCGGTCCCCGTGGTCGTCCGCGACCAGGGCGAGTGCGAGATCCATCGACGAGGTGAGTCCTGCGCTGGTCCACATCCGCCCCGAGCGTACGAAGATCGGGTCGGCCTCGACCTCGATCTCCGGGTACTCCGCGGCAAGGCGTGCGGCGGTCGCCCAGTGCGTCGTGACGCGATGGCCGTCGAGCAGGCCGGCGGCCGCCGTCACATGTGCCCCCGCACACACCGAAGCGACCCGGCCGGCCTCCGGCCCGACCTCACGGAGCCACGCGACCACGGCCTCGTCGACCCGCGGCACCGGGCCCTGCGGACCGATGTCCACCCGACCGGGCACCAGCACGGTGTCCGGCCTCTCGCGTTCACCGGCAAATGTCCCGTCGACGCAGAGCCGTACGCCCGAGAAGGTCGCCACGTCACCGCGCCGCTCCCCGACCACCCGTACGTCGTACGGTGCCCGCCCCTCGGGCAGCATCCGGCCGGCCAGCGCGAAGATCTCGGCCGGTCCGGTCACGTCGAGCGCGTTGACTCCTGGGAACACCGGGATCACGACCAGATGCGGGACCGGAGGGGAATTGCTCATGTCTCAACACTCACTCACGGCCGCAATGTCCGCAATGACGGATCTCTGTAATATTCGGCCATCGAGCAAGACTGTCGGGCAAGGCCGCCCAGGCAGCCCGCATGCCTTCCGGCGGTGGTGCACGAACCGCGTGACACCGTTTCGTCCGTAGCTCTCGGAGTCCGGCCCGCACAGCGCGACACCGGCTGTCGACGGAAGTGCGCCGAGGGGCTTTCGCGGCAGCGCGTACGTCCCGGCGACGAACCGGGCCCTCTCCAGCAGTCGGCCGCCCGGCCAGGTCCAGGTGGACCGTGGAGGGGCCGGCGGACCTGGCCGGGGGCCGAGACGGCCAGGGCGGCCGACGTGGGGTATCGGTCCCGCCGGAGGCCTCACGGCCGCCGGTCCCGGAAGATCTCGTTCTCGTACCGATCGCCCCCGTCACAGCAGAAGGCTCGCGCTGCTCGCGTACGGGCGAGCGGCCCCGGTCGCCGCCCGTACGCGCGCTCGTGGACTCCGTGAAAGAGCTGCCGCAGCCCTCCGGGCACCGCCAGATCCCCGTACGACCCTGAATATCCGTCATATCTCTTCGCCGCAGGTCAGGGTGGCGGCAGGGCGGTGGGGGGCGGCGACTCCACCCGTGGATGTGAACATTCAGCGTCAAGAGTGCAACTGGCGTGTTGGTCTTGACATTTACCTGAGAGGCCGATGCTAAGATCATCTTACTTCCAGTGGGCTGATGGCATATGGGGGCATTCCGGGAGGGATGAATTCCTCGGCCCCACTTTCGGAGGGGCCTTCCCTGCGCGGCGGCAATCCGTGGCTCAACGAGCCCGGGGCGTACCGCACATGAGGGAGCGTCAAGCCGTTTTTCCATAGCCATGGCACTTGAAGTGAGTCTCATGACATTTACACAGGGCCCTCTCTTCTGGGCACTGGTTGTCGTAGCACTGGTCGCTGTGGGTGCCGTCCTGCGGGCTCGCAAGACCAACATCGGACTGCGCAGACAGAACGCCGACCTCCGGGGGGAACGCGACACGCTGCAACGGCAGCGGGATGAACTCCACCTCGCCCACACCGGTCTGCTGCATCGTCAGGCAGCCGAGCTGGCCGAGGTCCGCAAGGACGCCGAGGAGGAGACCAAGGCCGTCCTCAAGGCGGCCGTGCGCACCCTTCAGGGTCTCGCGGACGAGCAGCAGGTGGTCATCGAGAACGCCCAGAAGAAGTACGGCGACGACCCCAACATGCTCGCCGACCTGATGGCCATCGACCACGCCAACAGCCAGTTCGGGCGCCGCGCGCAGGGCATCGCGGTGCTGTGCGGCGGCTGGCTCGGGCGCAGGGAGACGGTCGCCTCCGTCTTCGACGTGGCCCGCAGTGCCCAGGGCCGCATCCGGCAGTTCGACCGGGTCCGGGTCAACGGGCAGGTCAACTTCTCCGTCGTCAGCAAGGCCGTGGAACCGGTGGCGGTGGTCCTCGCCGAGCTGCTGGCCAACGCCACCAACTACTCCGCGCCCGGCGCTCCGGTGGAGATCAACATCCAGGCCGTCCCGAAGGGCGTCTGCCTCATCGTCGACGACGCCGGTCTCGGCATGGGCCAGGAGGAGAAGGACCGCGCGGCGGCTCTCCTCGCGCCTCAGGCCGCGATCAGCGTCTCCAGTCTGGGTATTCCCCCACAATTCGGGTTCGCTGTCTCCGGCATGCTGGCCGCCCGCTACGGGTTCAAGGTCTCGGTGGACTCCGTATCCCCCTATGGAGGCGTACGCGCGGTGGTTCTCCTGCCCGACGAGCTTCTCACCGGCGATGCGCCGGCACCCCCGGCGCCCCTTGCGGCCCCCGCGGCCACCGGTGGCCGCGATGCGGGTGTGTCGGCGCTCCCCCGCCGCCAGGCACCCACGCCGCCTCCGACTCCCCTGTTCCCTCCGGCCGCACAGTCGGCCCCCGCCCCGCAGCCGACGGTGTCTTCCACCACCGCCGGTGGCCTGCCCAAGCGTCGTCGCAAGAGCCCGGTGTCAGTGGTGCCGTCGGCCGAGCCCGGGCCGGTGCGCAGCAACGAGGAGACCGCTTCCCGCCTGGGCGCGTTCCAGCGCGGAACACGGTCCGGGCGTGACACGACGACGACGGAAGGACCCGAGTTCCAGTGAACCCCGATCTGACCTGGGTACTCAACGATGTGCTCCAGGTACCCGGCGCACGGCACGCGATCCTCGTCTCCGCCGACGGTCTGCTGCTGGCCAACTCCAGTGAGATCGGCCGGGACGATGCGGAGACCGTGGCGGCGGCGATGAGTTCCATGCAGTCGCTGAGCCGGGCCGTCGCCCCCTTCATCGGGGCCCAGACCCCCGGCCGCTGGCACCAGACGCTCCTCGAGTACGAGCACGGCTGGATCTTCCTGATCGCTGCCGGTACCGGCGCCTATCTGGCGGCGGCAGCCGCGGCCGACGTGGACATGGAGGCCATGTCCTTCCGTATGCAGCAACAGGTCGCCGCACTGGGGAAGGCGATGACCACACCTCCCCGCCAGAGCGCCGGAAGCGAAGCATGACGACGCCGGGCGAGGAGCAGGCGGTCAGCAGCGGGTTCGTCCGGTCCTACGTCATCACCGGCGGGCGCGGTCTGCCCGATGCGGAGGGCCTCTCCCTCGTCACTCTGGTCACCATCGCACCCGACCGGCAGCAGCCCCCGAACCCGAGCCCCGAGGTCCGGGCGATCTGGGAGCTGTGCTCCGGCGGCTATCTGTCGGTGGCCGAGGTCGCGGGCCATCTGGAGCTGCCCGTCGGAGTGGCACGGCTGCTGCTGAACGACTTAGCGGATCAGGGTCATCTGATGCGCCGCAAGGCGCCACCGCCGGCTCAGCTCGTTGACAGGAAGATCCTCGAAGAGGTGTTGCATGGACTACACGTCCGGTTCGGCTGAGAACATCTATGTGCCGGACGCGGTACAGCGTGCGGCGAAGATCCTCGTCGTCGGACACTTCGCCGTGGGCAAGACGACGCTCATCGGCACCCTCTCCGAGATCACTCCGCTGCGTACCGAGGAGAGGATGACGCAGGCCAGTGCCCACATCGACGATCTGCGGGGCGCGCCCGACAAGGTGACGACGACGGTCGCGCTGGACTTCGGCCGTCTGACGCTCAGCGACGAGCTGGTGCTGTACCTGTTCGGTACGCCGGGCCAGCAGCGCTTCGTCGAGCTGTGGGAGGACATGGCGCGGGGCTCGCTGGGCGCACTCCTTCTCGTCGACCCGGCCCGTCTCGCCGACACCTTCCCGGTGATCGACCTCGTCGAGACGTACGGGCTGGAGTACGCGGTCGCGGTCAACAGCTTCGACCCGTACTCCCGGCATGCCGAGGAGGAGTTGCGCGAGGCTCTCGATCTGCTGCCGGACACCCCGGTCGTCTACTGCGACGCCCGGGACGAGAAGTCGTCCGCGCAGGCCCTGATCACTCTGGTCCAGCACCTTCTCGTGCGGGTGGCCTGACCTCTGCTCCGTACGCCGGCACGGGGGCCCAGCCCCGTTTTCCGTCCACCGTCCGGGCCCTGCGAGGCCCGCGATCACACCGAGGAATCACACATGGACTCTCAGCCGGGAGCCACCCCGCACAGCGCCCCCACCGGGTGCCCGATGCACGGTGCGCGGCAGACGTCGCTCTACGGGCCGGAGTTCGCGTCCGATCCGCAGCGTGTGTACAACGAGTTCCGGGCGCACGGGCTCGCCGCTCCGATCGAGCTGGCTCCCGGGGTGGAGGCCACCCTGGTCGTGCAGCACGAGGCCGCGCTCCGGGTCCTGCAGAACCCCTCCTTCTTCGCCCGTGACTCACGGCGGTGGGCGGCGCTGCGGGAGGGCCGCGTACCGCTCGACAGTCCGGTGCTGCCCATGATGGCGTACCGGCCCAACTGCCTGTTCACGGACGGCACCGAGCATCTTCGCCTGCGCAAGGCGGTCACCGAGAGCCTCGGCCGCCTCAACACCACCCGGCTCAGCCGGGATGTCGAGCGCATCGCCGACTACCTCATCGACCAGTTCATCGAACGCGGCAGCGCCGACCTGCTGGGCGACTACGCCAAGCTTCTGCCGCTGCTGCTCTTCAACCAGCTCTTCGGCTGCCCCGGTGACATCGGCGACCGGCTGACCCGTGGCATGTCCGCGATCTTCGACGGCGAGGACGTACTGCGGGCCAACGCCGAGCTGACGGAGTGCCTGATGGAGCTCGTCGCCCTCAAGCGGCGGCAGCCCGGCGAGGACATCACGTCCTGGCTCATCCAGCACCCGGCGGGCCTGCGGGACGAGGAGCTCAAGGACCAGCTCGTCATGCTGATGGGCGCGGGCGTCGAGCCGGAACGCAATCTCATCGCCAACGCACTGCTTCTCATGCTGTCCGACGACACCGGGAGTCCGCAGCGGCGAGGGACGGGGATGCTGGTCGAGGACGCCCTCGACGACGTGCTGTGGAACAACCCGCCGATCGCCAACTACGCGACGCACTACCCGGTCCAGGACGTCGACCTCGGCGGAGTGACGCTGAAGGCGGGCACCCCCGTACTGATCAGTTTCGCCGCCGCGAACAGCGATCCCGCGCTCACCGATGCCCGCCAGACCCTGAGCAAGGGCGCCCATCTGGCCTGGGGGGCCGGCCCCCATGTCTGCCCGGCGAAGTCCCCCGCACAGCTCATCGCCCTCACCGCGATCGAGAAGATCCTCAACACGGTGCCGGACCTCACTCTCGCCGTGCCGGCCTCGGCGGTCGAATGGCGGCCGGGTCCGTTCCACCGGGCGCTGGTGTCCCTGCCGGTCCGGTTCAGCCCGAGCGCCGCGCGCCATGCGGCGACGGCCGCGCAGTCGCCCGTTCCGTCCCGGATCGCCGCCTCCGACGAGGCTCCCGCCGCGCGCTACGACCACATGGAGCCGCAGAAGAAGACGAAGGGCTGGTGGAGTTCCTTCCTGGACGTCTTCCGCGTGTGACGGAGGGCCGGTGCAAAGGTTCTGACGACTTGTACGCATGACCGCGCGTCATGCAGGTCTGAAGTAGGGACTGTTCCGCAGATAGCAAGGGGTCAACAAGACATTTGCCTGTGACACGGGCAACAAAGAACTACGCATGGCATATACATGCGGAGGGGTAGGTTCTGGCCATAACCATGAGCCCAGGACAAGGAACTCTGCGTGAGCGCAATATGTGGCACAGACAGGCCCACCACCGTCGACCGCCGTGCCCTCATCTCCCTCCTGCGGCGTCTCAAATCGCCGGAGGGGCAGGCTGATCCCTACGCTCTCCTGGGCGAGCTGAGATCCATGGGTGACGTCGTACGCGCTCCCTGGAACGCGTACTTCGTCACCGGCTTCGACACATGCAGCGAGGTGCTGCGCGGCCGCAACTGGCTGGCACCGGATTTCGCCTGGCAGGAACGCCAGGCGGACACCGAGCGCTGGGACGCACTCGCCACGCAGGAGATGACCAAGACACTCTCGCGCCTCAACGCGCCCGAGCACACATGCCAGCGCCGCAGCCTCGGCAACCTCTTCGACCGCTCCACCATCCAGCGGCTGACCCCTCAGGTCGAGGAGCACGTCACCCGGCTTCTCGACGAGCTGGCCGACAAACTGCGCCGGGGCGAGACCGACTTCGTCAGTACGGTCAGCGAGCAGCTCCCGATCAGCACCATCGGCTCCTGGCTGGGGATCCCGCCCGAGGACTACTCCCACATCCTGGAGATCACCCACAACCAGGTGCACGCCCAGGAGCTGCTGCCCACCAAGAGCGAGCTCACCGTGTCCGCCGAGGCGACCGTTCATCTGCGCGCGTACTTCACCGACCTGGTGAAAGAGCGCCGTGCGAACCCCGGCAACGATGTCCTGACCGGCTGGATACACGCCTGGGACGCCATGGAACCCGACCGCGAGGCGGCGGACGAGATCCTCTACCGTCTCACCATGTTCGTCACCATCGCCTCTCTGGAGACCACCGCGACGCTGCTGTCGACCATGGTGGGGCTGCTGCTGAGGGAGCCCGGCCGGTGGGCGTGGCTCGCGGAGCACCCCGGATACATCGACGCCGCCGTCGACGAGGCCCTCCGGTACGACCCGCCCATCCACATCAACACCCGGGTCGCCGCCGACGACACGGTCCTGGCGGGCGTGCCGATCGCGAAGGACAGCATGGTCCACGTCATGTACGGGGCCGCCAACCACGACCCCCGGCGCAACGAGGACCCGGATTCCTTCGACATCGAGCGCACCGGCACCCACCTCACCTTCGGGGGCGGTGTGCACTACTGCCTGGGCGCGGCCCTCGCCCGCCTTGAGGCACGTACGCTCCTGACCCAGCTCCTGAAGCGTTTCCCCACCCTGCGCGCCGTCACGGGGCCCGGTTACGCGTCCCGTCTGGTCTTCAGGCGTGTGACCTCGATGGGCGTCGCGATATGAAGCTCTCGCTCCCCGACTACCTGTCCCCGTACCGGCGGCCGAGCACGGTACGCACCGTGCGCGAGGGCCCCGTCCTGCGCGTGGAGCTGAACTGCCCCGACACCGGCAACGCGGTCACCGAGGCGATGCTGGACGATCTGCTGACGGTTCTGGCCGTACCGGACCCCGACGTCCGGGTGCTGGTGCTCAGCGGTGCCGGGGACGACTTCTGCCTGGGCGGGGACCGGAACGAGTTCGCCGACTGGCTCGACCAGGACCCCACCGGGCGGGGCATCCGGATCGCGGGCGACAAGGCCCGCCGCGTCTGCGAGGCGATCTCCACCAGCCAGGCGGTCACCATCGCCAGGATCCAGGGCAAGGCGATCGGCGCGGGACTGGCACTGGCCCTCGCCTGCGATCTGCGCGTCGGCGCCGACACCGCCGGATTCCGGCTGCCGGAGCTGGCGCTCGGGCTGCCCACCGCCTGGGGCGGCGTGCTGCCCCGACTGATCCATGAGGTCGGCGCCGCCCGTGCCCGCGAACTCATCCTGACCGGACGCGCCTTCGACGCCGCCGAGGCGTACGAACTGTCGGTCCTCCAGCGCATCGTGCCCGCGGACGCCCTCGACGAGGCGGTCACAGCGTGGACCAAGCCCATCGTGCGCCGCCCCGAGGCCGCCCTGCGCGTCACAAAGGCACTGCTCAACTCGTACGCCGCCCCGACGCGGCTGGCCGATCCGTCCGTCCTGGACGCGGAGCTGATGGCCACCGTCGCGGCCGCGACCCGCCGGACCCGCGACGCCGGGGGAACCGGGGCGATGCGCTAGGCCCGGTGCTCACGAGCCCCGACCACGCCCCTTCCGCCTTGTTCAAGACCGCCGCGAAGATCCCCGGGGGCGTGATGGTTGTGGACGCGGCGGGCCGGCACCGGAGCCGCCGTGGCCTCGACGAGGACGGCGTACGAGTGCGACTCCCGCACCTCCACCGACACCACCGCCCACCAAGGTCACGCGCCGTCATCCATGACCGCGGGAGTGGACCGGGGCGGATGGTTGCACAGCCTGCCAGTGACATCGGACACAGAGCTTTTCGTGGCTCAGGGCACTGGTTAGTAGATGCCGCCTCGACCGCATGGTGCTGTTTGTCCGTCTTGGTTCAGATATGCGCGTGCAGGCTCCGTCGGCATGCGGTCCGCTCGTCCTTCTCGCCCGTTCGACGGGCGACGGGACGGCTTCTGACGCCGCAACAGTGCCTTTCCGAAGCGCGACAGCCGTCGCCAGCACGCTCGTGCGCCCGTTTCAAGCGCCGTCCGTATCTACGGGCGGAGGTAGTACTTCCGCTTGTTGCCCCGCCCCGAATGCCGTTCCAAGAATGACGACCGCAAGGCGCCTGCGAGCCAGGGCGCGGGAGCGCGCGGAGCCGGCCGGAGCTGCTCCGCGACTATCGAGCGAGGTCACACGCATGAGGAAGCACCGCAGGAAGACGTCCTACCGGAAGATCGCCGTCGCTGTCGTCGCCGTGGGAGCCGTGGGTGTGCCCTCTGCCGCCATGGCCTGCTTCGACCCCCACGAGAAGCCGGCTGCGGAGGCGTGGCAGACCCACACCGCACACCGCACCGCACATTGGAGCGCATCGAAGCCCGCCGCATCCACGAGCACACCGAAGCCCGCCGCATCCACGAGCGCACCGGAGCCCGCCGCTCCGGCGTCCGGTGCCGCCGCCCGCATATTGACGCTCGTCAACAGCGAGCGCTCCAAGGCCGGTTGCTCGCCGCTGACCATGAACGCAAAGCTGACGAAGGCCGCCCAGGACCACAGCGCGGACATGGCTTCCCACCGGAACATGTCCCACACCGGCTCCGACGGCTCGGCCCCGGGCGACCGGATCACGCGCGCCGGTTACCAGTGGAGTGCGTACGGCGAGAACGTCGCCTACGGCTACTCCACCCCCGAGAGCGTCATGGCGGGCTGGATGGACAGCCCCGGCCACAAGCGCAACATCCTCGACTGCTCGTTCAAGGAGATCGGCGTAGGCCTCGCACAGCCCGGCAACTACTGGACCCAGGACTTCGGAACGGCCCGATAAGACCTTCGCGAATGGCCCGATAATCAGCCCGCTTCACCGCAACTGCGGTGAAGCGGGCCCGGACGCGTCCGGAATTCTCGACCTCACTCCTGCGAGTCTGCGATGCACCAAGCGGACAAAAGTCTTCACTTATGGGGAAATGTCTGACATCTGTCACTGACAACAGGGAACGTTCCGATGCGGGTTTGCTCGTCGCAGCGTGGACCAGGTGCGGACCGCCGGAGGCGGCAAGAACACCGGAGGCCGGGCTACGTGCGGGCCGTTCACGAGTCGGACGCTTCCCGCAGCACCCTCTTGAAGCCGTTCCCACGCGAACATCGAGTATCGAGTGAGGTCACACACATGAGGAAGCACCACGCGAAGAGGTCCCGCCGACGGATGGCCCTTGCTGTCGTCGCTCTGGGAGCCGTGGGAACCATGGGAACCATGGGCGTCGCGGAAACCGCGGAGGCCGCGGGTGTGCCCTCCGCCGCCGCCTCGGCCGTCTTCGGCTCTCATGCGAAGGAAACCGCCCGCCTGCTGAAGCTCGTCAACAGCGCGCGCAGCGCGGTCGGTTGCTCGCCGCTGACGTTGAACGCGAAACTCACGAAGGCCGCCCGGAAGCACAGCGCGGACATGGCTTCCCACCGGAACATGTCCCACACCGGCTCCGACGGCTCGGCCCCGGGCGACCGGATCATGCACGCCGGATACGACCGGAGCGCGTACGGCGAGAACGTCGCCTACGGCTACACCACCCCCGAGAGCGTCATGGCGGGCTGGATGAACAGCCCCGGCCACAAGCGCAACATCCTCGACTGCTCGTTCAAGGAGATCGGCGTAGGCCTCGCACAGCCCGGCAACTACTGGACCCAGGACTTCGGACAGCCCGACAGGCAAGCGGCCGGCTAGGCGCCCCCGCTCAGCAGACACCCCTCTCGACACCACCCCCCTCTCGGTCTCGGCCGAGCGAGGCACGGGCGGCGGCGGGGGAAGCGATCCTTTCGCCGCCTTCCCGTCCGCCCGGTCGAGTACCGGTCGAAGCCGAGGTCCTTCGCCGCGAAGCAGGTCCCCTCGCCCCCGCACACGGCCCGCTCGCAGCCGCCCTTCTACGGCGGCGGGGTGAGGCATGGGAGCTCAAGCTGTGCGGCAGGGACGGTCTCGAACCGGTGTCCGCCCGCGGCTCGTCGACTGCACCGGTGATGCGGACGTGATCGGTCCGGCCGGACTGCCACGCCGGGGCAACCGGGACCGGCAGCCCGGCACCATCGGCATCCGGCTGTCCGGTTACGACGTCGAAGAGCTCGACCGCAGACACGAGCAAAGGGGGGTGGGGGCCCTGGGGTGGTGCGACACACCCGGAACGTCCTGTTCAAGAGGTACGGCGCACACCTCACGTACTGCATCGACAGTACGTACGACTGCATGCAGGCGGACGACGACGATGACGCCCCTGTTCACGAAGGATTGAGGCAATCCTCCGGCCCCGCCGTGCCCCGGCGCGGCCCAGGCACGGCCGGAGCGCGGCACTCGCGCCGCCGACCTGTTGCCCGACCCAGACTGGAGCGCCCCTTCGTGGCTACCTTCCTTTACCGGCTAGGCCGCTTTTCCTTCCGGAGACGGCGGCTCGTCGCCCTCCTGTGGGTGGCGGTCCTGACCGCCTGCGCGTTCGCCGCGGCCAAGGCGCCGGCTGCCCCGGAGGACGGGTTCTCGATGCCGGGTACCCAGTCGCAGAAGGCGTTCGACCTGCTGGATCAGCGCTTCCCCGGCGGGAACTCCAACGGCGCCGACGCCCGTATCGTCTTCGTCGCGCCCAAGGGCCAGAAGGTCACCGCAGGCGCGAACAAGGCGGCAGTCGAGAGGATCGTCGCAAACGTGGCGGGCGGCTCGCAGGTCAAGGGCGCCCTCAACCCGTTCGACATGGCCGGAGCCGTCAGCAAGGACGGCACGACCGCGTACTCCACCATCTCGTACGAGGCGCAGAGCACCGACCTCACCGACGCCACCACCAAGGCCCTGGAGGACGCCGCGAAGGACGGGCGGAACGCCGGCCTGACCGTGGAGCTCGGCGGCTCGGCCCTCCAGCCGGAGGCCGAGCTCGGCGGCACGACCGAACTCATCGGCGTCGCCGCAGCCGCGGTCGTCCTGCTCATCACCTTCGGGTCGCTCGCCGCGACGGGCCTCCCACTGCTCACCGCGATCGTCGGCATCGGCGTCGGCGTGACCTCGATCGTCGCCATCGGAATGTCCACGACGACCACCACGCTCGCCCTGATGCTGGGGCTCGCGGTCGGCATCGACTACGCCCTGTTCATCGTCTCGCGCTACCGGACGGAACGCGCGGAGGGCCACAGCGCCGAGGAAGCCGTGGCACGGGCCGTGGGAACGGCAGGTTCCGCCGTCGTCTTCGCCGGCCTCACCGTCGTCATCGCCCTGGCAGGCCTGTCCGTGGTCGGCATTCCCGTCCTCACCAGGATGGGCCTCGCCGCGGCGAGCACCGTCGTGATCGCCGTCCTGGTCGCGATGACCCTGCTGCCCGCACTGCTCGGCTTCTTCCGGAAGGCCGTCCTGCCTCGCACCGAGCGCAGCGCCAGGGGCAGGCAGCGCGCCAGGGGCGGCCCGGATTCCAAGAACGCCGAGCCCAATACGGGCACCCGCTGGGCCCGCTTCGTGATCCGTCGGCCCCTCGCGGTCCTCGTGCTCGGCATCCTCGGCCTCGGCCTGATCTCCGTACCGGTGCTCGATCTCCAGCTCGGCATGCCGGGCGACGAGTCGCAGCCCACCTCGACCACCAAGCGCCGCGCCTACGACGCCCTGGCCGACGGCTTCGGCCCCGGCTTCAACGGGCCGCTCACCGTGGTCATCGACGCCAAGGGCTCGGACGACCCGAAGGCGGCAGCGGCGCAGGCCGCCAAGGAACTCTCCGCCACCGACGGCGTCGTGGCCGTGACGCCCCCCACTTTCAACAAGGCCGGTGACACCGCGCTGCTCACCGCCGTGCCCGCCACCGGCCCGAGTTCTAAGGCCACCACGGACCTCGTCCACACCATCCGCGAGGAGGCACACGGCCTCGAATCCCGGACCGGTGCGTCGATGCTCGTCACCGGCACGACCGCGGTGAACATCGACGTGTCGCAGAAGGTCACCGACGCGCTGGTCCCCTACCTCGCGCTCGTCGTCGGCCTGGCCTTTCTGCTCCTGATGGTCGTCTTCCGCTCCCTGCTTGTCCCGCTCAAGGCGGCCCTCGGCTTCCTGCTGTCCGTGGCGGCGGCCTTCGGCACGATCGTCGCGGTCTTCCAGTGGGGCTGGCTCGCCGACACCCTCGGCATCGAGCAGACCGGGCCCGTGATGAGCATGATGCCGATCTTCCTGATCGGCGTGGTCTTCGGCCTGGCCATGGACTACGAGGTCTTCCTCGTGACCCGGATGCGGGAGGCGTACGTCCACGGGGAGCGGCCCGGCGAGGCGATCGTCACCGGGTTCCGGCACAGCGCGCGGGTCGTCGTGGCCGCGGCGGTCATCATGATCGCGGTGTTCGCCGGGTTCATCGGGATGAGCGAGGCGATGATCAAGATGATGGGGGTCGGCCTTGCCTCGGCCGTCTTCTTCGACGCGTTCGTCGTCCGGATGACGATCGTCCCGGCCGTTCTCGCCCTCCTCGGCGACCGGGCGTGGTGGCTGCCCCGGTGGCTGGGGAAGGTCGTGCCGCAGGTGGATGTCGAGGGCGAGAAGCTGAGCCACGGCGGGCCGACGGCCGCGCCGGAGGCGGAACCCGAACCTGTACGCGTATGACCGGTACGCACATGGGGTGAGACAGGAGTGCAGGCAGAAAGGCCGCTCGTGGCACCGCGGGCGGCCTCCCGGGATCGCCGGACAAGTGCGACAGATGTGTCGTGTCGGCGACCATGATCGGACCCGAGGAAGAGAGAGCGCATGTTCACCGACTGGCGGCAGTGGGCCCGGCGCCACCCCCGTACCGTCGATGTGATGGTGGCCGTGCTGCTGTGGGCCTGCGTGGTCTTCTCCAGCACCCTGACCGGCGCCCGGATCGTCCGCTCCCCGATGCTCGCCTTCTCCCTGGCCGCCGCGGTGCCCTCCGCCGTCCTGCTGCTGTGGCAGCGCAGATACCCGCGCACGGTGGTGGTGGTGACGACGGTGTGCGGCGGCGTCCTCGGCGTCATGGGCAACAGAATCGGCTTCGACCCCAGCCCGAGCGTCGCGGGCGCCGCTCTGGTCGCCCTCTACCTCCTGGCCCTGCGTACGGACCTCCGCACGACCACGGTGTACACGGCCGGAGCGACCGTCGCCATTGCGATCGTCTCCATCGTCTGGGGCAAGGGCGCGTTGCTGCGCCCCGACCAGATCGGTGTCCTGTCCTGTGTCCTGCTGGCGGGGGCGGTCGGTGAGTCGGTACGGAGCCGGCGCGGCCATGTCGCCGCCGTGGAGGCGCGGGCCGAACTGGCGGAACGTACCCGCGAGGAGGAGGCGCGCCGACGGGTGAGCGAGGAGCGGACCCGGATAGCCCGCGAGCTCCATGACATCGTCGCTCACCACATCACCCTCGCCCACGCGCAGGCGGCCACCGCCGCCTACCTCATGCGCAGCCGGCCCGAGCAGGCGCAGCAGATGATGGACCAGCTCGCCGGAACCACCTCCTCCGCACTGCGCGAACTCAAGTCGACCGTGGGGCTGCTGCGCAGCGAGGGCGACCCCGAGACACCCCTGGAGCCCTCCCCGGGGCTGGCCCAACTACCGGACCTGATCGCTTCGTTCGAACAGACGGGCCTCGTCGTCTCGGTGTCGGTGGAGGGTACGGAGCGGCCGCTGTCACCGGGCACGGACCTGACCGCGTACCGGATCGTGCAGGAGGCGCTGACCAACGTCACCAAGCACGCGGGCTCCGCGGCGGCTTCGGTCCGGCTCGGCTACTCGCGCCGCCTGCTCACGCTCTCCATCACCGACGAGGGACACGCGCCGCAGGCCGCGGGCGGCGCACCGGGGTACGGGCTCATCGGCATGCGTGAAAGGGCTCTGTCCGTCGGCGGCCGGCTGGCCGCCGGGCACCGGGCGAGCGGCGGCTTCGAAGTGACCACGGAACTTCCCCTGGAAACAGCGGAACCCGAATCATCGCCAGGACCATCGGACAATGACGAGAGGATCGCAGGGTGACCATCCGGGTATTGCTGGCCGATGACCAGGCGCTGCTGGCCGGGACCTTCCGGCTGCTGATCGACTCCAACGACGACATGGAGGTCGTCGGCGTCGCGGCGGACGGCCGGGCGGCAGTGGAGCAGGCCCGCGCCACCACGCCGGACGTGGTCCTGATGGACATCCGGATGCCGGGCCTCGACGGGCTGGCGGCGACCGAGGAGATCTGCCGCGACGAGGCGCTGCGGGAGACCCGCGTCCTCATCCTCACCACGTTCGAGATCGACGAGTACGTGGCCCGGGCCCTGCGTGCGGGCGCCAGCGGCTTCCTAGGCAAGGGCGTCGGCCCCGAGGAACTCCTGGAAGCGATTCGCGCGGTGGCCGCGGGCGACACCCTCCTGTCTCCCACCGCGACCCGGGCCCTCGTCACCCGCTACCTCGCCCGTCCGGAGGGCAGGATCGCCGCGCCGGAGTCCCTGGACGTCCTGACCGCCCGCGAGCGCGAGGTCATGGCGCAGGCCGCCGAGGGCCTGTCGAACGACGAGATCGCCGAGCGGATGCATGTCAGCCCGCTGACCGTGCGTACCCATGTCGGGCGGGCGATGACCAAGCTGGGAGCCAGGCACCGGGCCCAACTGGTCGCCATCGCCTACCAGTCGGGCCTGGTGCGCGTGGACCCGCCGCAGCCGGGGGACGGGCGCTGAGGAGGCGGGGGCCGATCCAGGGCGTCGTCCCGCCCGGATCCCGCCCCCGCCCTCCGGCCGGCCGTCGCCGGGACATCGACCGCGACGGCCGGCCGGAAGCGAGACCGAGCTCCGCGCCTCGGCGAGCGGCCACTGCTCCGGCCGGTTCATGCTCCGGCCACTTCCCGGAGCCGTCCCGTCGTCGCAGACGCGTCTCGTGGCGGTGCCCCTCGCCGATCACGCCGGTGCGGCGCTCGACACCGCGGGTCCGGTCCTGGACCGCTGACGTCACGGTCATGGCCCCGGTCGGCGTGTGCGGCGCACGTGCGTACGAGGTACGCCACCGGGGTCAGGGGCCTCGTTTCCAGCGCGCGGGCGGGTGGTCGGCTGGCTAGCGTGAAACACCGGACAACCCACCGAGCACGAAGGAGTCGACGTCATGGCTGTACAACCGGAGGGCACACCGTGCTGGGCCGACGCGATGTTCCCCGACCTCGACAGAGCGAAGACCTTCTACGGTGATGTGCTGGGCTGGACGTTCGGCGAGACCTCGTCCGAGTTCGGCGACTACACGCAGGCATACGCCGACGGCAAGGCGGTCGCCGCCGTCGTGCCCCCGATGCCCGGCCAGGAGGGGCCGTCGGCCTGGTGTCTGTACCTCGCCTCACCGGACGCCGCCGCCACCGCCTCGAAGATCCGCGAGAACGGCGGCGAGACTCTGATGGACCCGATGGAGGTGGGCGATTTCGGCACGATGCTGCTGGCCCGCGACCCCAGCGGTGTCGCCTTCGGCGTCTGGCAGGCGGGCACCCATGAGGGCTTCGAGGCCCAGGGCGTGCCCGGCGCGTTCTGCTGGGCCGAGGTCTTCACCCGGGAGCCCGAGAGGTCGGACGCCTTCTTCTCCGCCGTCTTCCCGTACAGCATGGTGAAGATGGAGGACGACGCCGTCGACTTCAGGATGTTCAACCTCGGCGACAGGACGGTCATGGGGCGGATGAAGATGGGCGACGAATTCCCGCCCGAGGTGCCGCCGCACATGAATGTGTACTTCACCGTCGCGGACTGCGACGCGGCTGTGGCGAAGGCGACCGAGCACGGCGCGATCCTGCGGTTCGGTCCGATGACCATGCCCTTCGGCCGCTTCGCCGCGCTGACGGACCCCCAGGGCGCGGCGTTCTCCGTGATCGACGTCAGCACGACCGAGGGCGAGGTGCCCAAGACGTCCCCGGTGTCCTGACCGTTCCGGGACCGTGCGTCCCCGCCGCGGCTCACCCCCCGGCGCGCGGCACCACCGGACCGGATGTCGCGAACGCGGCGGATCCGCACACCCTGTTACTGCTCATGTCCGGCAGCTGCCGTTCTCCCTACAGGATTTCTCCGGCAAACACCGAATTTTCCCTTAAATACGGGGAACTCCTGCCTCTTGCTCCAGCAGAGCGGGGAGATCGGCGAAGGAGTCGATCACATGGTCCGGGGTGCCGTCGGCCGCCCGGTGCGCCTCGGGGAGATACTTGCCGGTCCTGACGAGTACACCGGTGAGCCCGGCGCGCTGGGCGGCCAGGACGTCGGACTCGATGTCGTCGCCGACCATCAGGGCGTGGGGCGCGGTGGCGCCGAGGTGTGCCAGGGCCGTGGCAAAGAACGATCCGGCGGGTTTGCCGGTGATCTCCGCCTCGACTCGGGCGGCTCGCTCCAGCCCCAGGAGGAAGGCCCCGGTGTCGAGGTCGAGCCCGGCGGCCGTGCGCCAGTACATGTTCCGGTGCATGGCGACGAGCCGGGCGCCGCGCTGCACATGGCGGAAGGCGCGGTTGAGCGCCGCGTAGGTGAAGGCGTCCCCGGCCCCGCCGAGAACGACGACATCCGGCGCCCCGCCATCAGCCGAACCGGACTCCTCCTCGCCCTCGTCGACGAGTGTCACGCCCGTCAGATCGGCCCGGACGTCGCCGGTGTTGATCAGCAGGCAGCGGGCTCCCGGATGGTGTTCCCGCAGGTGAGCGGCGGTTACGGCGGGGGCGGTGAGAATGTCGTCGGCGGAGACGGGGAAGCCCTCGCCCACCAGTTTCCCGGCGATCGAGGCGCGGGTCCGGGAGGTGGTGTTGGTGACCAGCGCCAGCGGGAGACCCGCCTCGCGCAGCCGTTCCATGGCCGCCACGGTGCCGGGCAGCGCCTTCCAGGACACCGTGAGCACACCGTCGATGTCGATCAGGACCGCTCCGATTCGTCCCATGCAACCGACCCTGCCCGAGTTGCGCGGCCGCCGCACATGGAGTTGTTTCGAAGTAGGGAACCAGGTGGGGGCCGTACCCACGTGGTCCCTCACTCTCCCCTGGTTGGGGGTGGACAACCGTGCTGTTCGCCGATCGTGAGGACGCGGGACAGCAGCTGGCCGAGGCGCTCCGGCATCTGGAGCGGGAGAACCCCGTCGTGCTGGGCCTGCCCCGCGGCGGAGTCCCGGTGGCCTTCCAGGTGGCTCAGATGCTCGGCGCCCAGCTCGATGTGATCGTGGTCCGCAAACTCGGCGTACCGCACCACGAGGAAGTGGCGTTCGGCGCCATCGGCGAGGGCGGGGTGCGGGTCATCAACGAGGACGTCGTCAACCACCTCTGGGCCGGGAAGCAGGATCTCGCGGCGGTCGAGCGGGTCGAGGCGGCGGAGCTCGTACGCCGGGCGCAGACCTACCGCGCGGGCAGACCGCGGACGCCGCTCGAAGGCCGGACCGTCATCGTCGTGGACGACGGCGTGGCGACCGGCGCCACGGCCGAGGCCGCCTGCCAGGTGGTACGGGCGCAGAACCCGGCGCGTCTGCTGGCGGCCGTACCGGTGGCGCCGCCGGACGCGGTCGCCCGGCTGCGGCAATGCGCGGACGAGGTGGTGTGTCTGTCCACGCCGCGCCTGTTCTACGCCGTCGGCGAGTGGTACCGGGACTTCTCGCAGACCTCCGACGAGGAGGTCGTCTCCCTGCTGACACAGGCCCGGTACACCGGACAGGTGCCGCCCGGCAGCGACTGAGCGGCGACGGCCGGTATCGGCCCCGGGCGCCCCCGTCCGTGCAGCAGGCGCGGCGAAGAGCCTCCGCGACTGCGCGGAGCCGCCCCGCATCGGGCTCCGCCCCCGCGCAGTCCGCTCAGTCCGCGCAGTACGTGTCCTGCTCCGGCCGCGCCCCCGTCGTCAGGAACGTGGTGACCGCGCGGTCGCCGCAGGCATTGCCGTTGCCCAGGTAGATGCCGTGCCCGCCGTGGTCGACCGCGACCAGGCGGGCCCGGTCGCCGAGGGCCTCGCGCATCTTCAGTGCGCCGGCGTACGGGGTCGCCGGGTCGCGGAGGCCCTGGATCATCAGGATGTTGGACGGCCCCTCGTCCGTGATCCTGGCCGGCCGCTCCACGGGCGCGTGCTGCCAGAAGGCACACGGTGTGACGTTCACCGGCATCCCGGCGGTCAGCGGGTGCTTCAGGCGGTCCGCGGCGACGGCGCGCCCGTACGACGGGACCGTGCCGGACCAGCTCACATCGTTGCAGATCACACCGATCGTGACCGCCGCGTCCGGGTCCGGCAGCGGCTGGGCCAGCTCTGCGGGCAGGACGGGCTTCACGGAGGCGTCCCGGGCCGCCTGGACGAGCCCGGCCAGTTGGGCGAAGGCGCCGTCGCTGTACAGAGCGTTCTGGAGCGCCTGGCGCAGCCGGTTGCCGGTCAGCGGGACGCCCGCCGTGGTGGTCTTCTTCGGCTCACGGTCCAGTCGCGCCGCCAGTGCCAGGATCAACGGCCGTACGTCCTCGGCCCGTTGCGCCAGCCGCAGCCCCTCCGCGTCCCGGGCCGGGTCCGCGGCCCAGCGTGCGAAGTCGGGGAACCGGTCGTCCGCGCCCACCGCCATGTTCGCCAGCCAGCCCTGCGCGACGCGCGACGGGTCGGGGTCGCCGCTGCTGTCCAGCACCCAACGGTCCGTGTGCTGCGGGTACTTCTGGGCGTACACGGCGCCCACATAGGTGCCGTACGAGCTCCCCCAGGCCGACAGTTTCTTCTCGCCCAGCGCCTGCCGGAAGCGGTCGATGTCCCGTACCTCGTTGGCCGTGGTGAAGCTCCGCAGCCGTGCTCCGCCGTTGCGGGCGCACGCCTCGGCGACGCGCCGCGACCGCTGCACGTTCTCGGTGATCGAGCCGTCGGGCGCGGGCCAGGACCGCAGATTCACCAGCTCCCGGTCCTGCGGGTCGAGCCCGCAGCTCGCCTTCGTGCTTCCGCCGATGCCGCGCGGGTCGAGGCTCACTATGTCGTACTGCCCCGCCGTCTCCCGCTGCAGCCGCTCCCCCTTCTGCGTCACCCGCTGCACCCCTGACGAGCCGGGGCCACCGGCGATCACCAGCAGCGTCCCGCGCCTGGCCGAGGGGCGGTCGCTGCGCACCCGGGTCACCGCGAGGCCGAGCTGCGGGCCGTCCGGTCTCCGGTAGTCGAGCGGTACGGGCAGCTCGGCGCACTCCTGCGCGGCGGGGCCGCCGTCCTTGGCACACGGCTGCCAGTCGAGCGCGGGGACGGAGGCGGTGGGGGGAGCGGCGGTCCCGACGGCACCGTCGGCGTGGGCCGGCGGGGTGACGGCTCCGGTCAGAGCGGTGGCGGCGGCTGTGACGGACAGGGCGATGAACGCGGCAGATCTGCGGTAAGTCGTCATGCTGCAAGCCTTGTTGAGCCGAGGCTCCCGTCCCATCCGGGAGGCATGACGGCACCGGGTGGGGTTATCCCCCGGACTCCCCGACCGAAATCAGTGTGTGTCCCTGCCGAACAGCAGTTTCCAGGGTGCGAGGGCGGACTCGATCTGCACGCTCAGGCCGAGCTTCGATTCGCCCTCGACCCGCTCCTCGAACCGGATCGGTACCTCGACGATCCTCAAATGGCGTTTGACCGTGCGGTAGTTCATCTCCACCTGGAACGAATAGCCGTTGCTGCGGACCGAGGACACATCGATCGCCTTCAGCGTCGATGCCCGCCATGCCTTGAATCCGGCGGTGGCATCCTTCACCCGCAACCGCAGGATCGCGTTCACATAGAAATTCGCCCATGCGGACAGTGCCTTGCGGTACCAGGGCCACTCCGTGGCGAGCGAACCGCCCGCCACATAGCGGGAGCCGATCACCACGGCGGCATCCCCGGCGAGCAGTGTCCCGATCATGACCGGGAGTCTCGACGCGGGGTGGGAGAGGTCGGCGTCCATCTGGACCACCACGTCCGCACCCTCTGCGAGTGCCCGGGTCATGCCCGCCACATAGGCGCGTCCCAGCCCGTTCTTCTCCTTGCGGTGCAGCACGCCGACCGTTTTGGCCGTGTCGGCCGAGAGCTTGTCCGCGACCTCGCCCGTGCCGTCCGGAGAATTGTCGTCCACCACGAGAATATGCAGGTCGGGCAGGCCCAGATCCATCAGGAGATTCACGAGGACCGGCAGGTTCGTCCGCTCGTTGTAGGTGGGCACGACCACCACAATCTTCGGCGAGGTCTTCTCCACGGCCATTTCCTCGTGCCCCCTTGAGGTGCTTTGCGTCCCCCTGCGCCATCCCCGGATGTTCTCCGGTTCGTTCCCCGGTTCGTTCCCCGCGCAGGATCGCGCGAGCCTAGCATCCGGGCACCCTGACCGGCCGGAAAGCGGAATGCTTCATTCTGCTCTGTATCGGCCGAACAAAGCACCTCGAATTCACCACGAGAACTGCGGGTGGCGCCGGATTCCCAAGTCGCTCGTCACACTTTCCCTCCGGCATCCGTCAGTGCAGTGAAGGCGCGGCGGGAACGCGGCCGCGACGGATATCGAAGGAGAGTCATCACATGCAGGCACGTATGCAGAACCCGGCCGAGATCATTCCCGAGGCGTTGCCGCCCCTGCTGGGCCTCGTCAAGGCCATCAACAAGGGCGGTCCGGCGGAGACGACGCTCGAACTCGTCGGTCTGCGGGTGAGCCAGATCAACGGCTGCACCTTCTGCGTCGAAGGACACGTACGCAACGCCAGGAAGGCAGGTGAGAGCGACGAGCGGCTCTTCGCGGTGTCGGCCTGGCGGGAGGCGCCCTACTTCACGGACGCGGAGCGGGCCGCGCTCGCGCTCGCGGAGGCCTCCACCCGGCTCAGCGACCGCTCCGACCCGGTGCCGGACGACATCTGGAACGCGGCCGCCGGTCACTTCACCGAGAAGGAGCTCTCGGCCCTGGTCCTCTCCATCGGTCTGACGAACCTCTTCAACCGCATCAACGTCACCACCAAGCAGCCCCCGGGCAGGACCTGGTAGGCCCGCGTCCGGCCCTCGGGTCCCGGACCGGGGAGCCGAGGGCCCGGGGCCGTCGGCCGGACGGCTTCCGGGCGGGTCTCCCTTTTCGGTACTGAGCGGCGGGTGACGGGCCCGACACGCTCCTTCGGGGCGGCGGCGATAGCCTGGTGCGTGTAGCAGGCAGGAGACACGTGCGCATGGGAGCCCGGAATCCCCAAGGTTCCGTCGTCGCGGTGGTGGCGCTCGGCGGTGCACTCGGAGCGTGCGCCCGCTACGGGGCCGCGCTGCTCTGGCCCACCGCCCCCGGCGGCTTCCCCTGGACGACGCTGATCGTGAATGTCGTCGGCTGCGCGGTGATCGGCGTGTTCATGGTGGTGATCAGCGAGGTGTGGGCGGCGCACCGGCTGGTGCGGCCGTTCTTCGGTACGGGCGTGCTGGGCGGGTTCACCACGTTCTCCACATACGCGGTGGACTTTGAGCGCCTCGTGGACGGCGGCCGGGCCCGTACCGGCCTGGCGTATCTGGGACTGACACCGTGCGCGGCCCTCGCGGCGGTGTGGAGTGCGGTGTGGGCGACCCGCCGCGTGCTGGCGTGGAGGCAGTCATGACGACGCCGAACACGGAACGGTCACTGCGCCTGACGGTCTTCGTCGGCGAGTCCGACGGGTGGCACCACAAGCCGGTGTACACGGAGATCGTGCACCGGGCGCACAAGGCGGGGCTGTCGGGCGCGAGTGTGTTCCGCGGGATCGAGGGGTTCGGCGCCTCGTCGATGATCCACACCCAGCGGCTGCTCTCACTGAGCGAGGACCTGCCGGTGGCGGTCGTGATCGTGGACGTGGAGGAGCGGATCCGTGCGTTCCTGCCGCTCGTCGAAGAGCTGGTGGCGGACGGCGGTCTGGTCGTCCTGGACAGCTGCGAGGTCGTCCACTACGGCGACGACCGGGAGCGGAACCGGTGAACTGGCTGCTGGTGATCGTCGGTGCGGCGGTCGGGGCACCCCTGCGGTATCTGACCGACCGCGCGGTGCAGTCCCGGCACGACACCGTCTTCCCGTGGGGCACCTTCGCGGTGAACGTGACCGGATCGCTGATCCTGGGCCTGCTGACCGGCGCGGTCGCGGCAGGTGCCGCCTCCTCCCACCTGCAACTGCTGATCGGTACGGGCCTGTGCGGGGCGCTCACCACGTACTCGACCTTCAGTTACGAGACGCTGCGGCTGGCCGAGGACGGGGCGAAGTTCTACGCGGCGGTCAATGTGGTGGCCGGCGTGGTGGCGGGGCTGGGCGCGGTGTTCGCCGGCGTTTCGGCTGCCGGGGCGCTGTGGTCGTAGGGGGTGCCGCGAGGCAGCCGTGCCGGCGCAGAGCGTCGTGGAGACGGTCGGCGTCCCCTGCCACCGCAATGCGAGGCGACGGCAGGGGAACGCCGTTGAGGAGGAGCCGTCACCGACGCCGGGCGATTCAACCCGTTCCACGCCGACAGCGGTCCGTCAGCCGCCGACCCTAGGCACCCGGCCCCTCCCGGACCGCACACCACGCCAACGGCCAGCCCGGCGCCACTCCAACAGCAGGCGCCCGGGATGCACGCGTAGGGCCGGGCATCACCCGACCGGAGGCCTTGATCCAAAGGGCGTCCGGGGGGGAGGCGTTCTCCGTACAATCCGAGAACGACGTGACCGGCATGGCCAGAGAACGCGAGGTTCCTCCAGTGGCAGTCAGCAGCACCACTCCGTCGTCGCGCCCCGTCACCGTCGTCACCGGTGGCAGTCGCGGGATCGGTGCCGCAACCTGTGTCCGTCTGGCATCCGACGGGCATGACCTCGCCCTGGGCTTCGTGAGCAACGCCGAGGCCGCCGAGCGGACCGCGGCGGCTGTGCGGGCCGCAGGGGCGCGCTGTGTCACGGTGCGGGTGGACACCGCCGTGGAGGCCGATGTGGAACGGCTCTTCGACACGGCTGCCGCGCAGCTCGGTCCCGTCACCGGACTGGTCAACAACGCGGGAGTGACAGGCCCTCTCGGCCGTCTCGTGGACACCTCCACCGAGACGCTGCGCCGGGTCCTGGACGTGAATCTCCTCGGCTTTCTGCTGTGCTGCCGCCGGGCCGCGCAGGACATGGCGGCCAGTGGGTACGGCGCGATCGTCAATGTCTCCTCGGCCGCTGCCACCCTCGGCAGCCCCGGGGACTTCGTCCACTACGCCGCCACGAAGGCGGCGACGGACGCCCTGACGATCGGGCTGTCCAAGGAACTGGGGCCCGGCGGCATCCGGGTCAACGCGGTCGCCCCCGGCATGATCGACACCGAGATGCACGCCACCGCGGGCGACCCCGGCCGCGCGGCCGCGGCCGCGGCCGGCATCCCGCTCGGCCGCCCGGGAGCGGCCCCGGAGATCGCGTCCGCCATCGCGTGGCTGTTGTCGGGCGAGGCGTCGTATGTGACCGGGGCGGTGCTGCGGGTCGCGGGCGGACGATAGGCCGGGGCACGACGGGTCAGGGCCGTGGACCGGGGCCACAGGCAGCCTCCCGCCGTCCCGCGCGCCCGGCGCTGTGCAATTCATGGAGTCTTCGCCCGGCTGTCGCCCTTACGGACCGGTTCCTCCCCCGCCCCGCGGCTAGCTTGCAGACGATCACCCCGACGTTCGTCCCCCGCGGAGACATCCATGTGCAGTCCCCTCCACCAGCCCGACGGACCTCTTGTGCCCGGCGCGAGCCGTCGTACGTTCCTGCGGGCAACCGCGCTCACCGGGGCCGCCACCGCAGCCACGGGGCTCGCGTCCGCCACGCCCGCCGCGGCCCTTCCCCAGCAGAACACCGGTGCCGTCACGGCCGGCTGGCGGCCCGACCCCGAGAACCCGAGATTCACGCTCGTCGTCATGCCGGACACCCAGTACCTCTTCGACGGGGCGAGCATCGACAAGGCGCCCATCGAGGCGTCGTTGCGATACGTACTCGATCACGGGCGCGACGAGAACATCGTCTTCCTGTCCCATCTGGGCGACCTCACCGAGAGCGGACAGACAGCCGAATTCGCGGCGATCGGCGAGGCGTTCGGCCTGCTCGACCGGCGGCGGGTCGGCTACAGCGTCGTCGCGGGCAATCACGACATCAAGTCGTCCACCGACGACCAGCGCGGCCGCACCCCGTACCTGGACACCTTCGGCCCGCAACGGATGCGGCGCCTGCCGACGTTCGGCGGGGCGACCCCGGACGGCTACAACACGTACCACCTGTTCCGCGCCGCCGGGCGCGAATGGCTGGTGCTGGCGCTCGACTGGCGGCCGTCGGCGGCCGGGCTCGCCTGGGCGAAGGACGTCATCGCCCAGCACCCGGACACACCGGTCGTCCTCACCACCCACGAGCTGGTGTACGCGGACGCGGACGGCGACGAGGCCGAACTCTCCGACCACGGAAAGCATCTGTGGGACGAGCTGATAGCCGGGCACGACCAGATCTTCCTCACCCTCAACGGCCACTACTGGCCCGCCGGGCGCACCACCCGCAAGAACACCGCGGGCAACGATGTCCATCTGCACATCACCAACTACCAGAACCGCTACTACGGCGGCAGCGCCATGATCCGCCTCTACCGCTTCGACCTGGCCAGGAACACCATCGACGTGGAGACGATCTCCCCGTGGATCCTCGGCCGCGCGGGCGAGAGGCTCAACGACCTGGAGCGCGGCGAGATCGAACTGACCGGTCCGCAGGACTGCTTCGCCGTCCCCATCGACTTCGAGAAGCGTTTCGCGGGCTTCGCGCCCGTGCCCGTGCGCGGCCCCCGCCCGGCGAAGCAGCTGCTGATACCGGGCACCGTCGCCTACTGGCGCTTCGACTCCCCTTCGCACCAGGACGGTTCCGCGGCCGACGCCGGCCTGCGCGTCCCCGACCTGTCCGGGCACCACAACGACCTGGTGCGCGAAGCCGTCCCCGGCAGTGCGCCCGACGCGCTGCGCTGGTCCACCGCCCACCACCCCGACCAGCCCGGTCACGGCAGCCTCTACTTCGACGGCTCGAAGCCGCCGCTGCGGGGCGCGTATCTGCGCACGGAGAACAACGCACCGCTCAACACCAAGACGTTCAGGTCCGGTTACACCATCGAGGCCTTCCTCCGCCTCCCCGCGGACTGGGACGCCGGACGCAACGCCTGGGGCGCCGTGCTCGGCCGCCGCGGCACGCTCGGGGCGGCCGGCAAGACCTCCGGCGACCCGGAGGAGCCCGTCGCCACCCTCTCCGTATCGGACGGCCCCGGGCTCCAGTGGGCGGCGGCGCCGCTGAACCAGCCGGGGGCCGTCACCAACTGGAGCCATGAGCTGCTGCGTGAGCGGTGGTGGCATGTGGCGGTCGTCAACGACGGGAAGCACACGACGATGTACGTCGACGGCTGCGCGGTCGCCCGCAACCCCGCCACCCGCACCACCGGTCTCGCCACCCTGGGCCTGCCCTGGCTGCTCGGCGCCTACGAGTACGGAGGCAGGCTCGACCAGTTGATGCACGGCTGGCTCGGCGACATCAGGATCGTCGAACGCGCCCTGCCCGTGCGGGACTTCATGATCGCCTGAGGGCCGCAGCCCCCGGGCTCACGCCGCCCGGTTGGTACGGCGCTGCTTGGCGGCGGCGCGCGCCTGCGACGTGGGCAGGTCCGAGCGGCGCGACTGCCCGGACCGGACGGGACGGCTACGCCGGCCCCGGGACGACGCGCCACCGCTCCTGGGCTGCTCGGTCAGCGGTGCGGTGATGGTGACGGGCACCCCCGAGGGCGTCTGCGCTCCGGTGATCCGGCTCAGCTCTGCCTCGCCGGAGCGGACCTGGGCGATCTTCGGGATGATCCCGGCGTCGGCCATCAGACGGGTCATCTCACGGCGCTGGCCCGGCAGCACCAGCGTGACGACGCTGCCGGACTCACCGGCTCGGGCGGTGCGGCCGCCGCGGTGCAGGTAGTCCTTGTGGTCGCTCGGCGGGTCGACGTTGACGACCAGGTCGAGGTTGTCGATGTGGATGCCGCGCGCCGCGACGTTCGTGGCGACCAGCACCGTGACGTGCCCGGTCTTGAACCGGGCCAGGGTGCGGGTGCGCTGCGGCTGGGACTTGCCCCCGTGCAGCGCGGCGGCCCGCACCCCACTGTTGAGCAGATGGTCGGTGAGCTTGTCCACTGCGTGCTTGGTGTCCAGGAACATGATCACCCGGCCGTCGCGGGCCGCGATCTCGGTCGTGGTGGCGTACTTGTCTGCACCCTGCACGTAGAGCACGTGGTGCTCCATCGTCGTCACGGCGCCGGCCGCCGGGTCGACCGAGTGGACCACCGGGTCGTGCAGATAGCGGCGGACCAGCAGGTCGACGTTGCGGTCCAGGGTCGCCGAGAACAGCATCCGCTGGCCCTCCGGCAGCACCTGGTCGAGCAGTTCGGTGACCTGCGGCATGAAGCCCATGTCGGCCATCTGGTCGGCCTCGTCGAGGACGGTGATGGCGACCCGGTCCAGCCGGCAGTCGCCGCGCTCGATGAGGTCCTTGAGCCGGCCCGGCGTGGCGACGACGACCTCGGCCCCGCCGCGCAGTGCACTGGCCTGCCGGCCGATCGACATGCCGCCGACGACGGTGGCCATGCGCAGCTTGAGCGAGCGGGCGTACGGGGTGAGCGCGTCGGTGACCTGCTGGGCCAGCTCCCGGGTGGGGACGAGAACGAGGGCCAGCGGGCGTCGGGCGTCGGCCCGGTTGCCCGCGGTACGGGCCAGCAGTGCCAGGCCGAATGCGAGCGTCTTGCCGGAACCGGTCCGGCCGCGGCCCAGCACATCGCGCCCCGCGAGGGAGTTCGGCAGGGTGGCCCCCTGGATCGGGAACGGCGTGGTGACGCCCTCGGCGGCGAGCGCCGCCAGGAGGGGCGCGGGCATGTCCAGGTCCGCGAAGGCCGCCGCGGCGGGCAGCGCCGGGGTGATGGTCTTCGGCAGCGCGAACTCGCCCTGCTTGGCCGCGGGCCTGCGGCCATAGCCACCGGAGCGCCGGTCGGGCGCGCCGTAACGACCGGCGCCCTGTCCGCCCTGGCGGCCCGGGGACTGCGAGCGGAATCCGCCGCCGGAAGCGGTGGATCCGCCGGAGCGTGTGCGGGAGTATCGGTCGTTCGAGCGAGCTGTGCGATCGCGGTTCATACAGAACCCTTCCTCGATATGGCGCGTATCGAGGAATTCACTGAGCGACGAGCAGCGCAGGAATCGCAAGAACGGGCCGTTGACATACGTGTACCGAGCCCGGCTGCGAAGAATGAGCCGCACCGGACGTGGGAAAAACAACGAGCTGGGGCCCGCACCCGAAGGTGCGGGCCCCAGCTGCGCAAATGCGTCACAGCGCGTCGGCGCCGGGAGCAGCGGGATCAGGCAGGGGTGATGTTCTCCGCCTGCGGGCCCTTCTGGCCCTGCGTGACGTCGAAGTTCACCTTCTGGCCTTCCTGCAGCTCGCGGAAGCCGCTGGAGGCGATGTTCGAGTAGTGGGCGAAGACGTCAGCGCCGCCGCCGTCCTGCTCGATGAAGCCAAAGCCCTTTTCCGCGTTGAACCACTTGACGGTGCCAGTAGCCATGTTTTTTATCTCCTTCTGGGGCAGTGCCCGGGGATTCGCACTGTGCGAATCCCACGTCGCCGCGATGATTACCCCATCCGGAACGAAGCGCCGGAAAATACAAAAGTGCGCTCATCGACACATGAAGCCGAAGAGAGCACTTGGAGTCTTTGGGAACCACAACTGCAACTGCATCCACAGTAGCACGGTGGAAGCGTCCGGGCGCGGCAGGTAATTACACTCCACCGCATACTCCATAAACCCTTGTCGCGCATTGCATGGAATTCTGTGCCGACGGCAATAGATATTCACCCGTCCCCGGCGCCACGTTTTCGCCCGCCCCCGGAGCCACATCCGCCCGCCCCCGGAGCCACGGAAGCCGGGGCGCACGCCCGGGTCCGCTCCTCAGGTTCCCGCCGCCCCGCCGGATTCCGTCGCCGGCCGACGCAGTTCCGCGTTGAGCCGCAGGGCCTCTTCGAGCTGGTCCTCCAGGATCACGATGCGGCAGGCCGCCTCGATCGGCGTGCCGCCGTCGACGAGTTCACGGGCCCTGGCCGCGATTCGCAGCTGGTAGCGGGAGTAGCGACGGTGGCCGCCCTCGGACCGCAGAGGGGTGATCAGACGGGCCTCACCGATCGCCCGGAGGAAAGCGGGCGTTGCGCCGATCATCTCCGCGGCGCGGCCCATGGTGTAGGCGGGGTAGTCGTCGTCATCGAGCCGGTCGGTGGCGTGCGGAGGGGTTCCTGTGGGCATTTGCACCTGCCGCGTATCGCTGACTTCGTTGACCGAAAGAGAAAATCTCATTGTGCGAGCCATCGCTTCTATCATAGCCGCGACAGATTTCCCTGGTCCGGGCGGGGAAATAAGCTGCCCCGAAGCCGTGCGACCGACCGGCTCCCCGCCGGCGCACCCCGCGGACGCGCCCCTCCGGCACACCCCGCGCCATCCGGTCGATCCGGCACGACGCAGGTTCGCCTCGGGGCAGGACCGGCGCCGGGAAGGTGCGGCGCGAGGCAGGACCGGCGCCGGGAAGGTGCGGCGCGAGGCAGGTCCGGCGTCGTGGCCCGGCACCCCCAACGCCCACTGACCGGTCGGTCAGTTGATGACAACCTGACCAGCAGTCATAATGCACGTGTAGCCCTTCACGCATCCCCCGTCGTGAAGGGCTACACCCATATGCGGGCCATGCCCCTTTTGCCCGCGAACGGCCTCACGGGCAGGAGACTCCCCTCGTGGTCCCCTACCCGTGTTTTTTCGAGTTAACAGTGACGTAGAGTGTTTGCGCAAGCCCGCTCCCGTGCAGCGTCCCGAACCGCCTCCCACATCGAGGACGCCACGTCAGGGTTCGTTACAGTACGAGCCCGTTGACCGAAATCGAAGACCGTGCGGCACCGGTCGGACGGGGCGGATACGTGGGGGCCGGATGGACAGCGGCGAGGAACGCGCGCCGGAGCTGCGGACGTTGCAGCAGAAGGTCGAGTACATGGTCGAGAAGACGTTCCCCGGTCAGAAGATCTCGGGGCGGGTCTTCGCCGACCTGGTCAAGGAGCGCGGCGGATCCCTCTCGCACAGCTACTTCTCCAACATCCTTGCCGGAAAGGTCACCCAGCCGTCCGAGGACATCCTCAAGGCGCTCGGTCTGGGCTTCGGCGTGGACTGGCGGTTCTTCAAGGAGGAGTCCGAGGTCGTCGATGATGTCGTCGCCGGTCTGCAGTTTCTCGCGAAACGACGTACAGGGGAGATAAGCGGACTTGCCGGGCGCGGCCTCGACGAGGACGGTCTCCCGCCGGAGCTGCTGCAGTTCGCGCTCTCCCTGCTGGAGGACGCCAGGGGCCGGCGGACGGGCGACGACGGCGCCGCCGCCCACGGCGAGCCGGAGAAGTAGGTCTCCATGTCCCTGCGCGAACTACGCAAGGAGTGCGAGGCCGGGCTGGCCGACCTGCCCATCCCCGCCCCCTTCTCCATCGACGCACTCGTGGCGAACATGGAGGCGGCCCGTGGCCGCACCATCGTGCTGCACGAGATGCCCGATCGGCTGGCCCGCGTCAACGCCGCCTGCGGTCTGCGACTGAAGACCGGCGGGACCAGCTTTGTGCTCTACCGGCGCCGCCCGACCGCGTACCAGACCCAGCACGTCATCCTGCACGAGCTGTGCCACGAGTGGTTCGACCACGGCACCTCACTCGACCCGCAGCAGCTCAGGCAGTTGCTGCCGGTCTTCGACACCTCGCTGATCGCCCGGGTCCTCGGAACCGAACCCCCGCCGCAACCGCCCGCCACCGCCGTTCCCCCACCGGTGGCCGCCACGATCGCCGACGCGCTCCGCTCGGGGAACGGCACCGTGCAGGCCCGGGCGCAGTACGACACCCACGACGAACGCATGGCCGAGTTCGGCGCGTCGCTCATTCCCCGCATGGCCCGGGACGTGACGAGCGACGACATGGTGGGGCGCCTGGCGAACTCCCTCTCCCGCCCCGTCGCCACCCGCCGCCGCGGCCTGTTCCGCCGTACCTGACACCGGACCGTCCCCCACCTCCCCCCACCCCGAGGATTTCGCCGTGACCCCGCTCGACCTCGCCGGTTATCTCATAGCGGCCCTGATGACGGCCGTCGCTCTCTGGCGTATGCCGGCCGCCCTGTGGGGCGATGAGGAAGACAAGCGTCGCCGCGCCCTGTGGGGCTGCTACGCAGGCTTCGCCGCCGCCCTGTGGACCAAGACCCGGGCCATACGCATCACGCTCAACGACAGCGCCGTCACCGACCTCGCCGTCCTGATCAAGCACTACACGGCGACGATCGCGATCCTGGCGATCCTCAGCTACATCGTCGCGATCTACGGCCAGTACCCCGACGCCGGAACCGTCCCGCGCCACGTACGGTTCGCCCGCGCCATCCAGCAGGTGGCGGCCAAGGCGTCGATCGCCACGCTGGTCCTGCTGACGGCGCTGTTCTTCACCGTCGTCGACCGTTCCGTGCCCTCGGACCGCTTCGTCGCCGACCACGCGGGACAGTGGGGCGCCACGCTGTACATGAGCGTGTTCTACCTCTACCTGGGCGCCGCGTCCGCCGTCTGCGCGTACCAGTGGGCGCTGGCCACCGCCGGTGCCGGGCTCCGTCATCTGCGCGTGGGCCTCGGAATGATGACCATCGCCATGGTCATCGGGGTCGGATACACCGTCAGCCGGACCCTGTTCCTGTGGGTCAGCGTCGTCGACCGGCCGAGCACGGCCTTCGCCCTGCAGTTCGACGAGGTCACCGAGGCCGCCCAGGTGGTGCTGTTCGCCTTCTTCGCGGTGGGTGCCTCCATCCCCGCACTCAGCAAGGGACGGCGACGCGCGAAACTCTGGCGGGCCCAGGTCAAACTGCACGGTCTCTGGTACGAGTTGATGACGGCCTTTCCCGACCAGCCCTTCGACCCCCCGGCCTCGCTGGCCCGCGAGCTGACCCGCTTCGACACCCCCGCGGACCTGCGCATCGACCGCTGGGCCGCCGATATCGCGGACGCCGTCGAGAAGCTGCGCCACTACGTCCCCGACACCCTGCTGCAGGCCGCCAAGGCCGCCGCCGCGGACGGCACCCCGGACCGGGGGAAGGCCGGACCACTCGCCGACGCGTACTGGATCAAGGCGGCGCTGCGGGCCAGGAGCACCGGAGCGCCCGCCTCGACCGCCGCGACGGTCGAGTCCCAGCACGCCACCGACCAGGACGGCGAGGTGGCATGGCTGGTCCGGGTGGCCGCCGCGTACCGGACGGTCGAGGAGGACCGGGCGGAACGGGTGCTGGACCACGCCATGTCCGCAGCATCCACCGACGCCACCGAGCCTGCCCGCACAACCTCACCGGAGAAGACGGCATGACCCCCACCGGCACCACCGGCACCATCGACGCCCCCGCATCGCCGAGCATCGGCGTCGCGCGTACCGTCACCGATGTCTTCCAGCCCCGCAACGTCCTGCTGGTCGGCATGCTCGGCATCGGCCTGGCCGCCGCCGGTCACTGGACCGGTCTGCTCTGGGGGTTCCTCGGTGCCCTGTGTGCCGGGATTGTTCCTGCCGGGTACATCGAATGGGAGCGGGGGCGCGGCACCTGGGGCGACCGCCATGTCGTCGACCGCACCAAGCGGGCCCCGATCTTCTTCGTCATCCTCGGTTCCATAGGCGCCGGTTCGGTGGTGATGGTCCTCGGCCACGCCCCCACCGGCATCCTCGCGGCGATGCTCGCCCTCTGGGCGATGACCGTGATCCTCCTGGCCGTCAACACGGTCTGGAAGATCTCGGTGGACGCCGCGGTCGCCTCGGCCGTCGTCGCACTGCTCGCCCCGGTCCACTCGCCGTGGTGGCTGCTCATGTACGCGATGACGGTCGCCGTGTGCTGGTCGCGTGTCGCTCTTGGGTACCACTCGGTGGCGCAGACCGTCGCCGGGGCGTCGCTGGGGGCCACGACAGCGGGCGCGTTCCTGTTCGTCTGACCCGCGCCGGTCCGCCGGGCAGACCCCGTCCGGCACTTGAGGACGGAACCCTCGCCCCCGTGGGCAACCGCCCCGGACCGCCGTCGTCGCCCTTGCCTCCCGTGGACCGGGTGGTGACGGAAAACCACCGTTGAACCGAACGCCCGCGGGGTACAGGTGCCCCGTGCCGAACTTCGAGATCACCACCGCAAGCGCCGACGACCTCACGATGCTGACCGAATGGGCCCACGCGGAGGGCTGGAATCCCGGGCTGACCGACCGCCACGCCTTCTTCGCCGCCGACCCGCGCGGCTTCCTGATCGGCCGGCTCGACGGCGAACCGGTCTCCTGCGTCTCCGTGGTCCGCTACGGCTCCGGCTTCGGGTTCCTCGGCTTCTACCTCACCCGTCCCGAGCTGCGCGGCCGGGGCTACGGCATCCAGCTGTGGCGGGCCGGCATGGCACGGCTGGACGGGCGCAACGTCGGGCTGGACGGCGTGGTGGACCAGCAACCCAACTACCGTAAATCCGGCTTTCATTCCGTATGGACGAATATGCGATACGAGGGCCTGCCCCCCGCCGCCCCGACCGCCCCGCCCGGCATCGCTCTCGTCGATGCCCGCACCCTTCCCTTCGGTCAACTGGCGTCCTACGACCGCCGCTTCTTCCCCGCCGACCGCGACAGCTTCCTCGCATCGTGGATCGCCGGGCCCGCACGCACCTCGCTCGCCGCCGTCCGCGACGGGGAGCTGCGGGGCCTCGCCGTGATGCGCCCCTGCCGCACGTCGTCCCGCATCGGACCCGTGTACGCGGAGTCGCCCGAGGTGGCGGGCGCCCTGGTCGGCGCTCTCGCGGCCACCGACCCCGGCACCCCGGTGGCGATCGACGTACCCGACATCAACCCGGTCGCCGTGCACCTCGCGGAACAGCTGGGCCTCACCCCGTCGTTCGAGACCGCCCGCATGTACACGGGCCCGACTCCGGACGTCGACCACACCGGACTGTTCGGCATCACCAGCCTGGAGCTGGGCTGACCTGTCGTCCCTTCCGTCGGCTGCCCGGATCAGGAGGCGGCTCGGGTGCGGGTGCGCGAGGCCAGTACCGCTATGTCGTCCTCCGTACCCGGTCCGAACCGTTCGAGGACCCTGTCCAGCAGGTCCTCCAGGCTCCCGCCGACGGGCAGGGTCAGTTCCCTGAGACGGTCGATCGAGATGTCTATGTCCTCGCCGCGCCGCTCCACCAGACCGTCGGTGTACATGAACAGCACCGTGCCCGGCCCGACCTTCACCGGCGTCGTGCGGTACCCGCCGAGGCCGGTGCCCAGCGGCGGGCCCACCGGTACCTCGTCGCACACCCTGGTTCCCGCCTGCCCCGGGTCGATGAGCACCGGCGGCAGATGCCCGGCGCTCGCCACATCGCACGCCCCGCCGGACCGGTCGACGACGGCCAGCAGGCAGGTCGCCGCCCGGTCCAGCCCGGACCGTTCGACCATCCGGTCCAGCTGTTCCAGGATGCGGTGCGGCGGCAGATCGTCGTCGGCGAACATCCGCAGCAGCGAGCGGTAGTGGCTCATGGCGACCGCCGCCTCCACCCCGTGGCCCATCACATCGCCCATCGCCTTCAGATGCCGCCCGTCCCGCAGCGGGATGACGTCGAACCAGTCGCCACCGACCATCACGCTCCGGTCGGCCGGCAGATAGCGGGTGGCGATCTCGATGTGCGGGTGCGGCGGGCGCGGCTCGGACAGCAGGGAGCGCTGCAGCTCCAGGGCGATGGTGTGCTCGTGGGAATACCGGCGGGCGTGGTCGAGATCGACGGCGGCACGGCCGGCGAGTTCCCGGGCGACCACCACGTCCTCGTCCGTGAAGACCGGTGAGTCCCCCGCCCGGATGAGGCCGAGGACGCCGAGCGGACGGCCGCGTACGACGAGGGGCACGACGACCGCCGAATGCATCCCCAGGGCACGGTAGGCGGCGACCCGTTCGGGGGCGGGGGCGGAGCGGGTGAGCTGTTCGTCGGTCGTGTGGTTCTCCACGACCGGCTGGTTGGCCGTCAGACAGCGCTGTACGGCCGCGCCCTCCTGGTAGTCGACGTACTCACCGGTCAGTCCGAATCCCGGCAGCTCGTCGCGCAGCCCGGCCACCGCCGTCAGTGCCGCCCTGCGCAGCCGCAGCACACCGTGGGGTGCCGGGCGCACCGGGGCGGCGATGTCGGGCGGGAACACCTCGACCGTGGCGAGGTCCGCCAGCCCCGGCACGACGAGGTCGACGAGTTCCGCACAGGTGGTGTCCATGTCGAGCGTGGTGCCGATCCGGGCGGCCGCGGTGTCGAGCATGGTCAGATGCCGCCGGGCCTGTTCCAGCTCGCGCCGTCCCCTGTCCGAGGCCATGACCTCCAGCACGATCCCGGCCACGCCCACGATCCGCCCGCCGACCTCCAGCCGGTGGTACGCCCCGTGCCAGTACCGCCGGACCGAGCCCGCCGCCGCGGCGGTGACTCCGCTGGACGTGATCTCGCGGGACTTCCCGTCGGCGAGCACGGCTCGCATCATGTCCTCGCCCGCGTCGACTCCCGGAAGGACCTCGGAGACGGTGCGTCCGAGGTGTTCGGCGGCCGGAATGCCGTTGAGCCGTTCGAGCGCCGGGTTGACGTACAGATAGCGCAGCCGCGTGTCGAGCACGCCCACACCGGCCATGGTGCCGTCCACCAGGGCCGCCAGGGCCGTGGGGTCGAACGGCACCGCGCTGTCGGCGTACGCATCGGCCTGCACGTCAACCTCCTGGGGCGGACACGGACGTCCCGCTGCCCGGCCTTCAATCGTCGGCCGCCCGCCCCCACCGCGCATCCGCAGCCGGGCCCGTCATGTCCTCATTCGCCGAGCGGGCCCGGGTTTCCCCCTCAGTGCACGTGCGGCCCTCCGGTCCCCTCCGGCTTCCCCCGGGGCACCAGCAGCCCGGCGACGACCGCGCACGCCCCCGCCGCCGCCGCGCACACCGTGAACGCGTCCGCGAACCCGCTCACCGAGCCCGCCGCCCCCTCGATGCCCGCCGCGGCCACCGTGGACACGACCGCCACCCCGACCGACCCGCCCACCTCGTGGAACGTGTTGACGACCCCCGAGGCCAGCCCCGCCTCCTCGTGCGCGACCATCCCCAGCGCGGTGGCCGTGGCCGTGACGAAGACCGCTCCGAGCCCGAACGCGGCCACCGCGAGACCGGGCAGCAGCCCCCCGTACACACTGCTGTCCGCACCCACCCGGGTCAGCGGCAGACAGCCCCCGGCCGCGATCACCATTCCGCCCACCGCCGTCACCCGGCTGCCGACCGTCCCGACCAGCCGGGACCCGATGTGCGCACCGATCCCGACCGCCACGGCCACCGGCAGGAACACCAGCCCGGTGCGCATCGGCCCGAACCCGCGCCCGTGCTGCAGGAAGACCGACCCGAGGAAGAAGAACGCAATCAGCAACGCGGTGGCGAACAGCATCAGGAACGCCCCCGCGAGAACCGGCCGCCGGGTGAACATCCGCAGGTCCATCAACGGCTGCCGGGCCACCCGCTCGACCGCCGCGAACGCCGCGTACAACGCCGCCGCGCCCACGACCGGAACCAGTGTCCCGGCCGCACCCCACCCGGAGTCCCCCGCCGTGACCAGCCCGTAGATCAGCGATCCGGTGCCGGCCGTGACGAGGAGCGCCCCGGTCACGTCCAGCCGCGCGGCCGACGGCCGCTCCGGCCTCGGGGGGACGAACGCAGGCACCGCCGCCAACAGCGCGATCCCGACCGGCACATTGACGTAGAACACCCACTGCCACCCGGGCCCGCTCGTCAGCGCACCCCCGACCAGCACGCCGATCGCCGATCCGGTGCCGCCGATCGCGGCCCACACGCCCAGCGCCTTGTTGCGTTCCTTGCCATGGAACGACGTAGTGACGAGCGACAGCGCCGCGGGCGACAGCAGCGCCGCCCCCACACCCTGGGCGACACGTCCCCCGATCAGCGTCGCCCCGCTGCCGGCCAGCCCACAGACCAGCGAGGCGGCGGTGAAGACGACCAGCCCGGCAAGCAGGGTGCGCCGGGCCCCCAGCACGTCCGCGAGCCGTCCGCCGAGCAGCATCAGTCCGGCGAAGCACAGCGTGTACGCGGTGACGACCCAGGTCAGCGCGGTACGGCCGAGGTCCAGGTCGACGGACATGTCGGGCAGCGCAACGTTCACGACGGTCACGTCGAGCACGAGCATGAACTGCGCGACACAGATGAGCGCGAGCATCATCCACCGCCGTGGATCAGCGGGTGGACGGTCGTGGGCACGGTCGGCGGGATGGGCCGGATGCAGGGCGTCCTGAGTCATGAACTGAACTGTACGGCTCAGTTCACTTGAACTCAACTGTTCAGTTCAGGTCGCTGTTAGCATCTCTCCATGAACGCGAAACCGCCGCCCGCCGGTCCCCGCGCCGAGGCCAAGCGGCAGGCCATCGTCAAGGCCGCCCGCGAGGCCTTCCTGCGTGAGGGTTTCGGCGTCGGCATGGACGCCATCGCCGCCGAGGCAGGCGTGTCGAAAGTGACCGTCTACAACCACTTCGGCAGCAAAGAGGCGCTGTTCACCGCCGTCATCGCGGGCGCACTCGACGAGCCCCTCGGCGGCCCGTCCACCAAGGCGCTCGCCGATCTCCCCGACGCCGCCGATCTCCGCGCGGCCCTCCTCGACACGGCCCGCGCCTGGGTGTCCGCCGTACGCGGCAACGCCGACGTCATCGCCCTGCGCAACCTCGTAGCTGCCGAACTGCACCGCTTCCCGGAACTCGCCGGGGCATGGCAGCACCACGGCCCCGCGGGTCACCACCCGGCCGTGGCCGACGCCCTGAGCAGCCTGGCGGAGCGGGGCCGACTGGACATCCCCGACCTCGAAACGGCGATCATTCAGCTGTACGCGCTGCTGGTCTTCCCTCACATGGTCTTCAGCTCGTACGGAACAGCCATCGACGACGCCACCACGGACCGTCTGATCACGAGCGGCGTCGACATGTTCCTGGGCCACTACGCCCCCGGGGGCCGGCGGCTCGCAGGCGGGGGCCTCAGGTGAGCGGGTGCGATGTCCGGCCGGACGCCTCGTCGATCTCGTCGTGCGCCTTCGTCAGCATCTTCATCGCCAGCTCATTGAGTGCTCTGGCTCCCGCGATCTCCTCGCCGACCCTCGGCTGTTCCTTGTCGGAGGGGTGACGGCTCGCATATCCATGGGCCCGCACCTCGTTCCCGTCCGGAAGCCGCACCAGGGCAGCCGCACGGGTGCGGTGGGAGTCCTCCTCGAATTCCATGTCCACATGCCACCCGACAGTCGTCTTCGTCATGACGATCACCTCCCTACCAGGGTGCGCCCGTTCCCCCGCCGCTGCACCACGGCACCACCCCCACCACCCGCTATAGGCTCCGCAGCATGAGCGTTGAGGTAGAGATCGTCCACGAAGCGACCGGGGAGATCGTGGCCGCCTTCGGCCGGCTGTTGCCCCAACTGTCCTCGACCGCCCGGCCACTGGATCATCAGGCGGTCGATCGGCTGGTGCGGTGCGAGACGAACACGGTGCTCGTCGCCCGTGCCGCGGGCAGTGTCGTCGGAACGCTGACGCTGCTTCTGCTTCCCGTGCCGACCGGGCTGCGTGCCCGTATCGAAGACGTCGTCGTCGACGCCGAGGCACGCGGGCAGGGAATCGCGGCCCTGCTGACGCAGGAGGCACTGGCGCTGGCCCGGGAGGCGGGTGCGCGGACCGTCGACCTCACCTCCCGGCCGGACCGCACCGCCGCGAACCGGCTGTACGAGCGTCTGGGCTTCCGGGCGAGGGAGTCGACGGTCTACCGATTCCCGATGGACGGCCCGGAGCCGCGCCCGGTCCAGGCGTAGTCCGGCCGGTCGAGGTCCAGCCGGTCGAGGTCGAGGGTTCCGTGCGTCGCCGGAGCGTCCGACGGGAGCCGGAGTGCAGTCGCGACCGACTCGGGGAGCGGGGCCAGACCCAGCAGGCCGGTGGCGATCCGTGTCGTCAGCGCGTGCCAGGTCCGGGCGCGCCGGAGCATCGCGTGGTCGCTGCGCCGGATCGCGACCAGACAGGCGCGGGCACCGGCGCGGCGGGCGCGGCCGGTGAAGGACTGGGATGCCCGGGGGCTCGTGATGCGGTCGCGGGTGCTGTGCAGCAGGACGACATCGCGGCCGCCGAGCTGGGTGACCGGATCGTCGGCCGGACACCACGGGGCGAGGCCGACCACCCCGCGTACCAGCGGATGACCGGCGGCGCGGAGGGCCGCGCGGGCGCCCATCGAGTGACCGACCAGAACCACCGGGATCTCGCCGGCCTCGCGGTGCAGGGCGTCGAGGGCGCGTACGACGTCGTGGAAGGGGTCCTCGCGGGAGCCGTTCCAGCCGCGGTGCGTGTAGCGGGCGCTGCGTACGAGAACGTCCGTTGCGCCGTCGCCCGTCGCCGCGGCGATGGCCCGCGCGAACGGGCGCATCCGCACGGCGGGCAGGTTCAACGGGCCGGGCGGGGGCGGGCCCAGGCCCGTTTCCGCACCGCCGTGCAGCAAGTACACGGCCGCGGACGGGCGGACGGCGAACGACGGTTCTGTCATACGTGCCTCCTGGTGCGGGAGCCGGACCCGCTGACGAGCATGCTGTACGGAACACGAACCGGAAAACTTCCGCAGCACCGGACCACGGAGGAAACGGCATGGGATCGTCACCACAACTCGGCAGTACAGCCCCGGACTTCACACTGCCGGGCGGTGCGCTCACCGGCGAGACGTATCAGCGCCGCGACTACACCCTCTCCGCCGCACGCGGCCGTGCCGTGGTCCTCGCGTTCTACCCGGGCGACAACACGGCCGTGTGCACCAAGCAGCTCTGCTCGTACTCCTCGGGCATGGAGACCTTCGACGAGCTCGACGCGGAGGTCTGGGGAATCAGTCCACAGGGTGTGGACAGCCATGAGTCGTTCGCCCGCACCCACGGGCTGCGGATGCCGCTGCTCGCGGACACCGGACGGGAGATCGCCCGGGCGTACGGCGTCGCGGCGCCCGGGATCGGGGTGCGCCGCGCGGTCTTCCTCATCGGGCCGGACGGCGTACTGCGCTGGAAGCATGTCGCCCTGCTCGGAGCCACGTTCCAGTCACTGGACACACTGACCGAACATCTGTCCGGCATCAAAGAAGCGTAAAAGATTGCCGGAACCCGGCAGTATTCGTTGCCGGGTGTGTATGGGATCATCCAGCCAGTTCGACGGAAATGTTCGGGGGAGACATGTTCGGGGGATTTCGTGGACCAGGGAGGGTGATCACGTGACCTTGTTCCTCGGTCTCGGCATTGCGGGAATCGTTCTGCTCGCCCTGTCCCTGATCTTCGACGGCATCCTCGAAGGTCTCCTCGGAGGCGTACTGGACGGCCTCTTCGACGGCCTCCTGTCCCTCCCCGTCATCGCCGGATTCCTCTCGATGCTCGGCTTCGGCGGCGCGATCGTGCTCGGCACCACCGGTGCCGGCACGGTCGCCGCAACCGCCGCCGGAGTGCTGGCCGGGATCGTCGCGGCCTGGCTGACCTGGAAGTTCAGCCGGGCCCTGATGCGGGACCAGACCAGCGTCGCACCGCGCGGCGACGATCTCGTCGGCACGTCCGGGTCGGTCGTCACGGCCATCCCGGCCGACGGTTACGGCGAGGTCCTGCTGCAACTCGCCGGCCAGACCCTGAAGCTGGCGGCGAAGAGCCCGGTGCCGGTCGAACGCGGCACCGAGATCTGGGTGGAGGCCGCACTGTCGACCACCTCGGTCGCGGTCCGCCCCGTCGAGCGCTGACCACAGCCCGAGCCGATACACCGCCCGAAATCAAGCTGCCGTCCCCGCAGGGAGGCAGGGGGGACACCCTTATGAGCCCAGTCGTGACCGCAGTCATAGGAATCGTCGTACTCCTGGTACTGCTCGCCCTCGTCGTCATCACCCGCTACAAGGTCGCCGGGCCCAGCGAGGCGTTCATCATCACGGGACGCCGCGGCAAGAAGTCGACCGACCCGGTGACCGGCCGCACCAGCATCGACAACAGCGGCCAGAAGGTCGTCGTCGGCGGCGGAGTCTTCGTCGTCCCGTTCGTCCAGCAGAAGTTCACCCTGGACCTGTCCAGCCGGCACATCCCGGTGGCCGTCCGCGGAGCCGTCACCCTGCGCGGTGTGAAGTCCCACCTCGAAGGCGTCGCGATCGTCAAGGTCGGCGGCAGCGAGGAAGCCATCCGGGCCGCGGCACAGCGATTCCTGCAGCAGCAGGACGGCATCGTCGGCTTCACCCAGGAGGTGCTCTCCGGCGCACTGCGCGCCATCGTGGGCCGGATGTCGGTCGAGGACATCATCCGCGACCGTGCCGCTTTCGCCGGCCAGGTCGCGGAGGAGGCCGAGGCCAGCCTCTCCGGGCAGGGCCTGATCCTGGACGCCTTCCAGATCCAGGACATCACCACCGAGGGCTCCTACCTCGAAGACCTCGGCCGCCCCGAGGCCGCTCGCGCCAAGCAGGAGGCGGACATCGCAGAGGCGATCGCCAGGCGCGCCTCCGAGCAGGCCCGGCTCAAGGCCGCCGAGGAGATCGCGATCGCCGAGCGGACCTTCTACCTCAAGCAGGCCGAGATCAAGGCCGAGACGGAAGCCGCCGCGGCCAAGGCCAACGCGGCGGGCCCGCTCGCCGAGGCGGCCCGTCAGCAGGAAGTCCTCGCGGAGCAGGAGAAGGTCGCCCAGCGCCAGGCCGCACTGACCGACCGCGAACTCGACACCAAGGTCCGCAAGCCCGCCGACGCCGCCCGTTACCAGGCCGAGCAGGAGGCCGAGGCCCGCCGGATCGCCCAGGTCAAGGAGGCCGAGGCGGACGCCGAGCGCTCCCGGCTGACCGGTCAGGGCGAGAAGCTGCACCGCTCGGCCCTCGCCGACGCCGTGCGCATCGAGGGCGAGGCGGAAGCCGCGGCCATCGCGGCAAAGGGCGCGGCCGAGGCCGAGGCCATGCAGAAGAAGGCGGACGCCTTCGCCCGGTACGGCGACGCGGCAGTGCTCCAGATGCTGGTCGAGGTGCTGCCACACGTCGTCGCCAAGGCGTCGGAGCCGCTGAGCGCCATCGACAAGATGACCGTGATCTCGACGGACGGCGCGAGCCAACTGTCGCGTACGGTCGCGGACAACGTCGCCCAGGGCATGGAACTCCTCAGCTCCACCACGGGAGTCGACCTGGCGGCCCTGCTGAAGAACCTCAAGGGCGGTGCGGCTGCCGCGGCTTCGGCCGATCTGCCCGACCGGGCACCGGACTCGGCCCCCGCCGCATCCGCCAACGGGAAGATCGAGATCACCGACTGATCCGGCCGCACCCCGCCCGTGCCCGGCCGGCACCGCACCGGCCGGGCACGCGCATGTCCGGACCGGTGGAGCCCGGCGTCAGTCCGTCAGATCCACCCGCACCGTCAGCAGGTTCGTGCCCAGGGCCCGCACCACGGCGCTGTTGTAGCGCGGCAGCCTCTTGAGCCGGGCGCGGGCGTCGTCCTCGGGCAGGGGGTGGGCGGTGCCGGTGTGCCACTGGCCCTTGATGCGGACCCGGACCCGGGGGTCGGCCTGGATGTTGCGTACGTACTGCGACTTCTCGCCGTACTCCGAGACCAGCCAGAACTCCTGGCCGACACGGCTGCCGCCGACCGGGGTGCGGCGCGGGAGGCCGGAGGTGCGGCCCGTCGTCTCCAGGAGGGTCTGCGACCGCGACTGTCTGGCGAGCGGGTTGACCACATGCCGCTGGAACGACGTGACCGCCCGGAATTTGAGCTCTCGGCTGCGCGACATTCTCGGCCCTTCCGCCGGTTGCTGCGGTCGCCCGGAAGGCGGCCGAGGCCGTCTTCCGGCCCGGGCGAGCTTAGCCGTGGGCCCCGCCCCGCGCCCGTACGCCGGAGGCGGCGGGAGCCTCCGGATAAGGTAATGCGCAGCTAAAGAGATTGCCAAGTGCGTCAATGAACCGCCGTACCTCTCGGGAGGAAGCCATGGGAACCCACCGCACCACGCTGCCCGGAGTCGGTGTGCAGTACGACTACACGACCGAGTCGGGACAGCACATTTCCGTCGTCGTCCACCACGACGGGCGGCGGTTCATCGGCTTCTACGACCAGGACGATCCTGATTCGTGCCGGCTCTCGGTACCCCTGACACCGCAGGAGGCCACCGGTCTCGCGCACCTCATCGACGCCGCGCCGATCGACGCGGTACGGACCGAGGGCATCGATCTCGTCACCGAGCACATACCGCTCGGGACGCGTTCTCCGTACGGCGGGCGGCTGCTCGGGGACACCCGGGCGCGGACGCGGACGGGGGCCTCGATCGTGGCCGTGCTGCGGACGCACAGTGCGCATCCGTCGCCCGGGCCGGACTTCCGGCTGGCCATCGGGGACACGCTCGTTGTCGTGGGTACGCGTGAGGGCGTCGACGCGCTCTCCGAGATCATTGCGGAGGGCTGACCGTGCACGACACGACCGCGCTGCTGGTGGAGCTCGGCTCCGTCATCCTGGGTCTCGGAATCATCGGGCGGCTCGCCGGGCGGATAGGGCTCTCGCCGATCCCGCTCTATCTGCTGGCGGGGCTCGCCTTCGGGGAGGGCGGGCTGCTGCCGCTCGGAGCCAGTGAGGAATTCACCGCCGTCGGCGCCGAGATCGGCGTCATTCTGCTGCTGCTCCTGCTCGGTCTCGAGTACAGCGCCTCGGAGCTGGTGACGAGTCTCAAGACGCAATATCCGTCCGGCGCCGTGGACTTCGTACTCAACGCGACCCCGGGGGCGGTGGCGGCGCTGCTGCTCGGATGGGGGCCCGTGGGGGCCGTCGCACTGGCCGGTGTCACCTGGATCTCGTCGTCCGGGGTCATCGCGAAGGTGCTCACCGATCTGGGGCGGCTGGGGAACCGGGAGACCCCCGTCATCCTCGGTGTTCTGGTCATCGAGGACCTGTCGATGGCCGTCTATCTGCCGCTGCTCACCGCGATGCTCGCGGGCGTGGGCTTCGCCGGGGGCAGCATCGCGCTGCTCATCGCGCTCGGCACCGTCGGGTTCGTGCTCTATCTGGCACTGCGGCACGGGCGGCTGATCAGCCGGGCCGTGTCCTCCGACAATCCGGAGATGCTGCTCCTGGTCGTGCTCGGGCTGACCGTCCTGGTGGCCGGCGTGGCACAGGAGTTGCAGGTCTCCGCGGCCGTCGGGGCGTTCCTGGTCGGTATCGCGCTCTCGGGCGAGGTCGCCGAGGGAGCGCGCAAGCTGCTGACGCCGCTGCGGGATCTGTTCGCCGCCGTCTTCTTCGTGTTCTTCGGACTCTCCACCGATCCGGCCGAGATTCCGCCGGTACTGCTTCCGGCGGCGCTGCTGGCCGTCGTCACCGTCCTCACCAAGATCGGCACCGGGTGGTACGCGGCCCGGCGGGCCGGGATCCGTTCGCGCGGGCGGTGGCGGGCCGGCGGAACGCTCGTCGCACGCGGCGAGTTCTCCATCGTCATCGCAGGCCTGGCCGTGGCGACCGAGCCCCGTATCGGGCCCATCGCCACCGCGTACGTCCTCATCCTCGTCATCGTCGGACCGCTCACCGCCCGCTGGACCCAGCCGGCCGTGGCCCGGATCCAGGCGTGGCGGGACCGGAACGGCAAGGACGGGACACGGGCCGGTGAAGTTCCCGCAGGCCGCCCGGCGCCCGCCGCGCAGGAGGAATTCGTCTCCTCCGCCGACTGAGGTCAGACGTCGTGGTGGGCGGGGAGGTCGGACGTCCAGCCCAGCGGGTACCCGTCCGAGCCGTCTCCCGGCACGGGCGGTTCGCCGCCCGCCACGGCGAACGCGGTCAGCGCGTCGATCAGGGCGGTGCGCTGTTCCGGGGCGAGGCGTTCGACGATCGCGGCGATCTCCCGGCGGCGGCCCGCCGTGACGTCCTCGACCAGCCCGCGGCCCTCGGAGGTCACCCGCAGCACCGTCTCGCGGCGGTTGGCGGGGTTCACCTCCCGCTCCGCGAGACCGGCGGCGATCAACCGGTCCAGCATGCGCATCGCGGTCGACGGGTTCACCCCGAGCCGTTCGGCGAGCGTCACCAGTTTGGCGTTCCTGTTCGTGGACAGCACGACAAGGAGCCGGAACTGGGGCAGCGTCACCCTGTCCTCCATCGCCGCAAGTGAACGTGCGGAGACGGCGACGAGCAGCCTGGAAGCCGTCAGTACGGCGCGCGTCACCTCGTCGACGTCATCGTCCCCGCCCCGGTCCGGGGATCGGTCCTCACGTGTCTGTTCGTGCGCGGCCATGCCTCTTTGTACCGTGCCGGCCGCTGGTACTCGAATCGGTCCGCGACCCGCGCGCCGGGCGCCGGCACAAACATTTGGACTGTGCAACGTTTGCATGGTGACATATCAGCCTTCCGGTCCCTCCGAGCCGCACCGCCCGCCCCCCTCGACCGGCCGGCGCGACGGCGAGCCGGTCCCCTTCGTACGGCTCATAGCGGGGTCGCCGCGCGCAGGATCCGCACCAGCGTCACCGCCGCGTTGAGCGACGAAAGCGCCGAGACCGCCGTGCCCGCCGTCGCGACAAGTGCCGCCAGGGCGGCATGGGCGGACGACGGGGGCCACAGCCGGGCCTGCGGAACCGGGGCGAGCAGCGCCGCCACCCGGCGCGGTATGGGGCCCGCCGCCGAAGCGGCGCTCGCGAAGGCGGCGAAGCCGACCGAGGCGTCCGGGGCCCGGTGCGTGAAGAGCGCCGCCTTGCCGACCGCGACCGCCACCACACGCCGGTCGCCGACCGCACGTGCGGCCTCCTCGTCCGCCCATCGTTCGGTGCTGAACGCCACCGCCGTGCGCAACGGCAGCAGGAACGGGTTGGCGCGCGCCGCGAGTTGGGCGGCCAGCAGATAGCGGTGGTGCCGGGCGGCCAGATGGGCCCGCTCATGGGCGATCAGGGCCCGGCGCTCACGGGCGTCCAGACACCGGGTCATCGCGGTCGAGACGACGACCCGGCCCGGATTGCCGGGCAACGCATAGGCGTACGGCTCCGGGTCCGGGAGCACGGCGACATCGTCCGAGATGACGGAAGGCGCGGCGGACAGGGCGCGGCCGGCACGGATGCGCAACCGCACATGGCGGTACACCGTCCACCCGCACGCCCCGATCACCGCTGCCAGCACGCCGATCGCGGCGATGCCCGCGTTCACCTCGTACGGCACCGCGTCCCGCACCTGGGGGTCCGACCAGCTGTCCGGCAGTGGATTGCCCGGGAGCTGGGCCGTGCCGACCACCACCAGCAGGCCCAGACACAGCGTGCTGCACAGAGCGAGCAGCGTGCCGACGACGGCGAGCAGCCTGGTCGCGCTGCGGGGGTGCAGATGCTGTTCGGCGAGGCGCGCGATCGGCAGTGCGGTCAGCGGCAGCACGAGCGGCAGACAGACGAAGACACCCATCGGACCGCTATCGGCCTTCCGTGTCAGGGGGGTTGTCCGGGTCGTCCGGGGCAGCCGCGCGGGCCAGGAGCGCGCGCAGCCGTTCCTCGTCACCGGGGGACAGGGCCGAGATGAAGCGGGCGAGCACGGCGTCCCGGTCCCGCTCGCCGTCAAGTACGCGGCGCATCCGCAGGGCCGCGAGACCGGCCTCGTCGGAGGCGGACGTCCAGGCGTAGGAGCGGCCCTCGCGGGACCTGGTCACGGCGTTCTTCGCGTAGAGGCGGGAAAGGATCGTGATGACGGTGGTGTACGCGAGGTCGCCGTCGAGGTGTTCCTGCACCCAGCCGGCCGTCGCGGGGCCGTTCGCCGAGTGCAGTACGGCGAGGACCTGGGCCTCCAGTTCGCCCTGCCCGCGTCTGCGGAGCCGCCGGCCGTCGGGGCTCACGGGACCGGGGCTCACGGCGTCGGGCACTTCCTCGTGGGGCGGCTCGTTGTCCGGGTGGCGGCCGGGCCTGGCCGAGTCCATCTGGGGTCCGCCCTTCTGCGATACCGCGTCGGCCGCGGCGTCGCAGCATCCTACTTACCGATGTTTCCGGGACACAGCGGGCGCCCGTCCTGCTAACTTCTACACGTCTGTAGAGTTGGAATTCATTCCGGCAACACAACGCAACACAACGTATGGAGACGTCATGGCACTGTGGGATCGGATCAAGGAATCCGCTTCGTCGATGCAGTCGCAGCTGGAAGCGAAGAAGAACGACCTGAAGAGCGGCGCGTTCCGTGACGCGAGCATGGCCATGTGCGCCCTGGTCGCGGCGGCCGACGGTTCCATCGACCCGTCCGAGCGCCAGCGTGTCGCCTCGCTGATCGCCTCCAACGAAGTTCTGCAGAACTTCCCGGCGGACGATCTGCAGCGCCGCTTCAACGACTACGTGAACAAGCTCACCGCCGACTTCGCCTTCGGCAAGGTCAGCGTGCTCCAGGAGATCGGCAAGGCGAAGAAGAAGCCTGCCGAGGCTCGTGCCGTCATCCAGATCGGCATCGTCATCGGCGGCGCCGACGGCGACTTCGACAAGACGGAGCAGGCCGTCGTCCGGGAGGCGTGCTTCGCACTCGACCTCCCGCCGCACGAGTTCGACCTCTGAGCCTCCCGCTGCTCGACGGACCGGATACGCCCGGTCCCACCCCCATAGCGCCGGATCGACCGCGGACCGACCGACCACCGGCCCGCGCCCGGCAGGCCGGGGGTGTGCCACTCCCCCCGATGCACACCTCCGGCCACTCCCTTCCGAGACCCCGCTCCCCGTGGCACGCATCAGCATCGCGTCACGGGTGCGGGGTCTCGCGTCAAGTGCGCGTCAGGGCCGTACCGTCTCCCCTCACGTACGGGCATAACGTGATGGATGCAGCACACATGCACCCGGGCCCGTCGAGGAGGCACACCATGTCCGACCGCAGCGGAACGGACGACCCCGAACCTCTTGAACCCGGCCCGGCCGGACCCCTGTTCGTCCCCGTCCGGCCGGGACCGGCCGGTTGCCCCAACGGATGGACGGCACGGTTCTTCTGTACGCCGCTGGGCGACCGCACAGCCGTCGGTTTCACCTCCGCGCACCGGCTCGCCGCCACCCTGGGCGACGGTCAGCCCTGGATCAGGCTCTCCGAACCGGCCCTGCGCGCGCTCGGCATGCCGCTCGGTGTCACCGCCCTCACCGTCGATCCCCAGCTGACCGCGCAGGCCCCCGGACGGTCCGCCACCCCTGCGGCCGGGGCCCGTCGACGCAGCCCGTATCCGAGGTCCGGGCCCACCGCCGCCACCCGGTGCGGGCGTTGACGACGGGGCGGGAAGGCCACGGACCCCGCGGATGAGGTCACGGGCCCCGCAGGTGGGGCATCGGTGCGGACCGGGTCACAGCTCCTTGGCCGGCCAGTCCAGCAGCCGGGCGCCGATGACCGCCGTCTGCAGGGTGTAGCGGTGCATCGGGTCGGACGGATCGGAACCGGTCAGCTGATGTATCCGCTCCAGCCGGTATGTGAGCGCCCGCACACTCAGCGACAGCCGACGGGCCGTCTCGGCGGACACACAGCCCGCGTCGAAGTAGGCGGTGAGCGTCTTCAGGAGAGGTTCCGCGCCACCGCGCGCCTCCTTGAGCGGGCCCAGCTGACTGCGCACCAGATCGGCCATCGCCTGCCGGTCCCGGGTCAGCACCGGATAGACCAGCAGGTCGGCGGCGTACAGCACCGGATCGTCCAGATCCATCCGTTCCGCGAGATCGAGTGCGTCGAGCGCCTCGTCGTACGACTGCACGACGCCCCCGGGGCCCCGGTGCGGGCGGCCGACGGCGACCCGGCCGCCGTCCGTCGCCGCGTGCGACTGCTTGGCGAAATACCGCAGGACATCGGGCTGGCCGCCGGGGGCGATACAGACCAGCCGACCGTCCTTCGTCGTGATCAGGATCTTCCGGCCGCCGAAGCGCCCGAGCAGCGCCGCCTCGACCGTTCGCGGCACGGAGTCGGTCTCCGTGTACGCCTCCGGGCCCGTCGCCACCGCGACCGCGTGGGCGCGCGAGAGGCGCAGCCCGAACCGGGTGGCCCGCTCGGCGAGCCTGCCCAGATCGCTGCGCCCGTACAGCAGATCGTCGATGAACTCGCGGCGCGCCGCCTCCTCGCGCCGAACGGTGAGCCGCTGGGCCCGCTCGAAGCCCGCGGCGAAGGCATCGACGGCCTGCTCGACCGCGGCCAGCACGGAGTCGGAGGACGCCTCATCGGCAAAGGCTGCTCGCGGCCAGACGGTGCGGGTCGCCGCGAGATGGAGGCCGACCAGGGCGCGCAACTGGAATCCGGCCTCGGCCGCCTCCCGGCCCAGGAGCCGGCGGGTGTCCAGCTCGTCCCGGGTCAGCCGGCGGCCGGTGGCGGCTACATCGACCAGAATGCGGGCATAGTCCCCCAGATACTCGTCGGGAATCTCCGGCTCCGGCACGCGCACTCCTCAATTCCTGACGCGACATTGACACTCACCCAACGCATACCGGCCGGTGCCGGTGCCCGGCACCAAGGACGTACAAAGATTGCCGGACTCCGGCAGTGCGTTGCACGGCCCCGAGTGACACGATCGATCAGCACCAACCGGGGGAACACGGGGGATACGGGGGAAGACCCGGCTGCTGCGGCACCGCTCTGTGCGGTACCGCAGCACCGGGGTCACCACCGGACCGCCCGCAAGGAACAGGGGGCGGACGGATGCAGGAGTTCCTGAGCGCGGCGACCGCCTTTCCCGCCGTCCTGTTCGGCGCCGCCCTGGCCGTCGTCGTCTTCTTCTGGCTCCTCGTGCTGGCCGGTGCGGCCGACCACCATTCCTTCGACGGGGACCTCGACACCGGCATGGCCGGGATCGGCGGGGTGCCGGTCACCGTCTCGGTGTCCGTGATGGTCGTCGTCGGCTGGTTCACGAGCCTGGCCGGTACGGTCCTGCTGCACCGCAGCGGTGTCACCGGCATCACCCGCGCGTGGCTCGCCTGTGCGGTGTTCGCCGGGGCGCTGCTGATCGCCTGGGCCGTGATGCGGGTGCTGGTGCGTCTGGTGCGCCGGCGTTTCCCGGACGAACCCCCTCCGTCGCGCCAGGACTTCCTCGGCCGGGTCTGCACGATCCGTACCGGTTCCGTCAGCTCCGACTTCGGCCAGGCCGAGGTCGCGGCGGCCGACGGTTCCACCGCGATCGTCCAGGTCAGGCTGCTCGGCCCGGCGAATGACGCGGTTCTCACCTCGGGCAGTGCGGGGCTTCTGTACGCGTACGACGACGAGGGCGAGTTCTTCTGGGTCTCGCCGTACGACAAGGCGCTGGACCCGGGACCACCGAAGCCGCGCACGAACCGGAGTCCGGGTACCCGCCCGGGTGCGCGCCGGACTCCGCGTCGCTCCGGCTGACCGTCCCGCCCGTCGCCACCGCATCGCCGAATCCGCCCTGCCGTCCGGCCGTCCGGCCATCCGGGCAAAACCTCTGACCTCTCCACCTTCCTCACCAGCCGCCAAGGACTGTCATGGATGCCATCACCCTGGGCTTCGGTGTGCTCGTAGCCGTTGTCCTGCTCATCGCCGTCGCCCTGCTTCTCGTCATCAGCCGGCTCTTCCGCAAGGTGGAACAGGGCAAGGCACTGATCATCTCCAAGACCAAGAAGGTCGATGTCACCTTCACCGGGGCCGTCGTCCTGCCGGTGCTGCACAAGGCCGAGTACATGGACATCTCGGTGAAGACCATCGAGATCCGGCGCACCGGGCGCGAGGGCCTGATCTGCCAGGACAACATCCGTGCCGACATCCACATCAACTTCTTCGTACGTGTCAACAAGACCGTCGAGGACGTCATCAAGGTCGCCCAGTCCATCGGTACCGAGCGCGCCAGCGACAAGGTCGCGATCCAGGACTTCTTCGCCGCGAAGTTCGCCGAGGCGCTCAAGACCGTGGGCAAGCAGCTGGACTTCGTCGATCTGTACACCAAGCGCGAGGAGTTCCGGGACCGGATCATCCGGGTCATCGGCACGGACCTGAACGGCTACCACCTCGACGACGCGGCCATCGACCACCTGGAACAGACGCCGATGTCCCAGCTCGACGGCGCCAACATCCTCGACGCACAGGGCATCCGCAAGATCACCGAGCTGACGGCGATCGAGCACGTACGCACCAACGAGTACCAGCGCACCGAGCAGAAGGAGATCACCCGGCAGAACGTCGACGCCCGCGAGACCATTCTGGAGCTGGAGCGCCGGCAGGCCGAGGCCGAGATCAAGCAGCGCCGCGAGGTCGAGACGTTGCGGGCCCGTGAGGAGGCAGCGACCGCCCGGGTCCAGGAGGAGGAACGGCTCGGCGCCCAGACCGCGTTCATCCGTACCGAGGAGCAGCTCGGCATCCAGCGCGAGAACCAGGCCCGGGAGATCGCCGTCGCGCAGAAGAACCGTGAGCGTGTCATCGCCGTGGAGAACGAGCGCATCGAGAAGGACCGGCTGATCGAGGTCATCGGACGCGAGCGGCAGACCGAACTCAACCGGATCGCCGCGACGAAGGAGGTCGAGACCGAGCGCCGCGAGGTCGCCGATGTGATCCGGGAGCGGATCGCCGTGGACCGTACGGTCGCCGAGCAGGAGGAGTCCATCAAGACGCTGCGGGCCGTCGAGGAGTCGGAGCGCACCCGCAGGTCGGTCGTCATCGCCGCCGAGGCGGAGGCCCAGGAGAAGCTGGTCAAGGACATCAAGGCCGCGGAGGCCGCGGAAGCGGCGGCCACCCACCTGGCCGCCGAGCAGTTGACGCTCGCCGAGGCCCGGCTGAAGACCGCGGACCTGGACGCCCAGGCGAAGCTGCGGCTGGCCGAGGGCATCCAGGCGGAGTCCGCGGCGCCCGGACTCGCCGAGGTCCAGGTACGTGACGCGGAGGCCGACGTCATCGAGAAGACCGGTCTCGCCGAGGCCGAGGCCGCGTCCGCCCGTCTCAAGGCCGAGGCGGAGGGGTCCAGGCTCAAGGCGCTCGCGGCAGCGGAGGGCACGCAGGCCCAGGCGACGGCCGACGCGGCGATGATCGGCGAGAAGCTGAAGGCCGAGGCGGCGGGGCTCACCGAGAAGGCGGCCGCGATGGCGGCGCTGGACGACGCGTCGCGCGGGCACGAGGAGTACCGGCTGCGGCTCGCCGCGGAGAAGGAGATCCGGCTGGCCGGGCTCGATGTGCAGCGGCAGGTCGCCGAGGCGCAGGCGACGGTACTGGCGACCGGTCTGGAGAACGCCGACATCGACATCGTCGGCGGGGAGTCGGTCTTCTTCGACCGGCTCGTCTCGTCCATCTCGATGGGCAAGAGCTTCGACGGGTTCGTCGAGAACTCGGACACGGCGAAGGCGCTTGCGGGGCCGTGGCTGAACGGCACGTCGTCGTTCACGGACGATCTGACGCGGGTGCTGGGGTCGGTGTCGACGGGGGACGTGCAGAACCTGACGGTGTCGGCGCTGCTGATGCGCATGATGCGGGCGCCGGGGACGGGGGTTGCGCCGGGGCAGGTGCAGCAGCTGCTGGCTGCGGCAAGGGAGTTGGGCCTTGCGGATATGCCGGTGTCCGCGGTGGTGGGGGCGTTCGACGTACCCGCTTCGCACAACGGGTCGCCGGTCGCATAGCGCGAACCTCGATCGCCGGACGGGCAGGACGGATCACGCCCGTCCGGCGGCCGAGGACCCGGCCCGGCAGCGGGACGCAGCCGCACCACACACCTCGTAGGGAGAGCCGTACGTATGGAAACCGACACCACGACCGCACCGCCCGCCGGCGGCCCCGTGGACGCGGGGACGTACGACGTGCTGCGCCGCAGGCTGACCGCCCGGGCCGCCGATCTCGCGAGCCGCGCCGAGGTGCTCAACACGCGGCGCACGAAGGAGTTCGGGTCGACCGAGCTCCGGCTCACCGGCACCGAGCAGATCCGGACCGAGCAGCCATCCGTACCCCGCGACCTGGTCGCCGTCGGCGGCCGGCTGCTGTTCGGGTTCGAACGGGGCCCGGGAGCGGCAAAAGCCGCCGGGGTCGGCGACGTACTCGCCCTGTACGGACCCGAGTTGGTGGAGACACCCCACGGCGGAGGCGGTCTGCTCGAAGACGAGGCCTTCGTACGCGAATTCACCGCCCTGCACCGTTACTACCGCGACGCCCGCCTCCTGCGGCTGCGCCGCGTGGACGGCAGGCTGCTCGCCGTCTTCCGTACCGGCGAGAGTGCCGACGGCATCCGCGTGCTGCGCTGGGCGCTCGCCCCGGACGGTTCACCCGGCGCGTTCCTCGACGCGCGCGGCGACCGCGATCACGTCTTCCCGCCGTCGCACGACTTCACCTGGACCGTCGCGGGCCGCGAGGCCCACGTCCTCGGCCGGCACCCGCACATCGCCGTGGGCAAGGACAGCGACGGCGTCGGCACGGACGCCGTCCTCTTCGTCGACACACTCGGCGGCACCCTCACCGTCAAGACGGTCAACGACACCGACACCCCCGACGGAATCTACGAGGAACCGGTCACCGAACCCCTCCAGTCACTCGCCGACGCGGATGTCGAGCATGCCGCGATCGGCCCGCTGGTCCTGCTCCGCGTCCGCCCGTACAACGAGGAGTCCTGGCGGCATCTGGTCTACAACACACTCCTCGGCACGGTCCTGCGTCTGGACCTCATCGGGCCCGCCTGCCACCGGCTCCCGGAGGACCAGGGGATCATCTTCCCCGGCGGCTACTACCTCACCACCGGCACCGCCAAGACCTTCGACATCGCCGAACCGCTCACCGACCCGGTCTTCGAGCGCGCGGTCCGCTCGCCGAACGGCGAGGACGTCCTGTATGTCTTCCGCTCCCCCGACGACGGCCGCAGCCTGCTCCTGCCCTACAACCTGATCCGGCAGGAGGTCGCCACTCCCCTCCAGGGCCGCGGCCACGCCCTGCTCGACGACGGCACGCTCGTCCTCCTGCGAGGTGGCGCCACGGGCGACGAACCGGCCCGGGTCCACCCGTTGCAGCGCTGGCAGACCCCGTACGTCTCCGACACCTACGCCGCCTCCCGGCCCGCCGGGACCGGTCCGCTCGCCCGGATCGGCAACGCCGATCTGGTACGCGGCATCTCCGACTGTCTCGCACTCGCGCACAGCGCCGCCGAGACGACAACGACCGCCGCCGTGTACGCGCAACTGGTCGCGGACTGCACCCGCGCCACCGACCGATACCACTGGCTGGCCGACACCGAACTCGGCGACCTGGCCGCCCCGTTGGCGGAGCTGCTCACCACCGCCCGGCAGGTCCTCACCGAGTTCGACACGGTGCAGGAGCTGACCCGGCAGGCCGCCGAGGCGCTCACCGAGACGGCCGAACGGCTCACCGCACTCGTCCGCCGCATCCGTGGCGAGGCCCCCCGCTCGGCCGCCGCCTGGGTCGCCCGGCTCACCGAACTACGCCGCGCCCAGGGCCATTTGGCGACGCTCGCCGAGATGCGGTACGCCGACACCGAGCGGATCGCCGCGCTGACCGCCGACACCGCCGCCGACATCGACTCGGCCGACCGGCGCGCCGTCGCATTCCTCGGCCGGGACGACGCGTTCGCCGGCTACCACGAGGATATCTCGCGCCTGGCCGCCGAGGCGTCCGCGCTCACCACCGTCGTGGATGCCTCGGCGCTCGGCGACCGGCTGACGGAGATGACGGCCGGCCTGAGCACCGTCACGGATGTCGTCGCCGGGCTCGACATCGGTGACGCGACGGTCCGTACGTCGGTCCTGGAGCGGATCGCGGAGGTCCTCGGCGGGGTGAACCGGGTCCGCGCCACCCTCGACGCGCGCCGCCGCGAGCTCCTGGACCACGAGGGCCGCGCCGAGTTCGCCGCCGAGTTCGCACTGCTCGGGCAGGCCGTCACGGGGGCGCTGGCCGCCGCGGACACCCCGGACGCCTGCGATGAGCAACTGGCCAGGCTGCTCCTCCAGCTGGAGAACCTCGAGTCGCGGTTCGCGGAGTTCGACGACTTCCTCGCCGAGCTGGCCGGGCGGCGGACAGAAGTGTACGAGGCGTTCTCGGCCCGTAAGCAGACGTTGCAGGACGCCCGCGCCCGGCGTACGGAGCGGCTGGCGGGTTCGGCGGCCCGGGTCCTGGACACGGTGTCCCGCCGGCTGGCCGCCCTGCCCGACCTGGACGCCGTCCACACCTACTTCGCCTCCGACCCGATGGTCGCCAAGGTCCGCCGCACCGCGGACGAGCTGCGGGAACTCGGCGACCCGGTGCGCGCCGAGGAGCTGGACGGGCAGCTGCTGGCCGCCCGTCAGGAGGCCGGGCGGGCCCTGCGCGACCGCAGTGAGCTGTACGCGGACGGCGGCGCGACGATCCGTCTCGGCCGGCACCGGTTCGCCGTGAACACCCAGCCCTTCGACCTGACGCTCGTCCCGCACGGGGACCGGCTCGCGTTCGCCCTCACCGGCACGGACTACCGGGCGCCGGTCACCGACCCGGCCTTCGAGGCGGCCCGCCCGCACTGGGACCAGACGCTGCCCTCGGAGTCCCCGCACGTCTACCGCGCCGAGCATCTGGCCGCCCGGCTCCTGGACGAGCAGGGCGCCGACACCCTCGGCGCCCTGAACCCTGCCGAACTGACATCACTGGTGCGGGAGTCGGCGGCGTCCGCGTACGACGAGGGCTACCAGCGCGGGGTCCACGACGAGGACGCCACCGCCATCCTCACCACCCTGCTGAGGCTGCACGCCGGGGCCGGACTGCTGCGCTGCCCGCCCGCCGTACGAGCGGCGGCACAGCTGTTCTGGGCGTACGGGACGGACGAGCCCCGGCGCGCCTCCTGGACCCGGCGGGCCCTCTCGCTGGCCCGCGCCCGTGAGACGTTCGGCCTCGCCCCGGCCATCACCGGCCTTCAGGAGGAGTGGTCGGACGTCATCCCGGGCGACGATTCCCGGGCCGTCGCCGCGTATCTCTTCGAGGAGCTGACGAGCGGCCCGGCCGGATTCGTCACGAGCGCCACCGCCCGCACGTTCCTGGACAAGTTCCGTCGTACGACGGGATCTTCGGCGTACGACGAGGACCTCGCCGCACTCCACGACGACTTCTCCGCCCGGCGTCAGCTGGTCGAGGGCTGGCTCGCCTCGTACGCCGCCGCGAGCGGTACGGAGATCGACGCGGGCGATCTGGCGGAGGCCGTCGCCGTGGAGCTCTGCCCGGAGCCGGTGCTCGCCCGGTACGAGTGCGAGGCACCGCTCACCGCGACCGTGGACGGCCTGCTCGGCACCCACCCGCGCATCGACCGTGGCCGGCTGACCGTCCGCCTCGATGAACTCCTCGCCCGCACCGAAGGGTTCCGCACCACCACCGTCCCCGGGTTCCGCGCCTATCAGCGCCTGCGCACCGAACTCGTTGCCGCCGAGCGTGCCCGGCTGCGGCTGGATGACCACCGGCCGCGCGTCATGTCGGCGTTCGTCCGCAACCGGCTCCTGGACGAGGTGTATCTGCCGTTGATCGGCGACAGCCTCGCCAAGCAGCTCGGCACCGCCGACGCCGACCGGCGTACCGACTCGCAGGGCCTGCTGCTGCTCGTGTCACCGCCCGGTTACGGCAAAACGACGCTCATGGAGTACGTCGCCGACCGGCTCGGCCTGGTCCTCGTCAGGATCAGCGGGCCGAACCTCGGCCACGACGTGACCTCCCTCGATCCGGCGCAGGCGCGCACCGCGACCGCCCGCCAGGAGATCGAGAAGATCAACTTTGCTCTGGAGACGGGCAACAACACGCTTCTCTACCTCGACGACATTCAGCACACCTCGCCCGAACTGCTCCAGAAATTCATTCCGCTCTGCGACGCCACCCGCCGTGTCGAGGGCGTGAGGGACGGCGAGCCGCGCAGCTACGACCTGCGGGGCAAGCGGTTCGCGGTGTGCATGGCGGGCAATCCGTACACCGAGTCGGGGGCACGGTTCCGTATCCCCGACATGCTCGCCAACCGGGCCGACGTGTGGAATCTCGGCGAGGTGCTGAGCGGCCGCGAGGACGTCTTCGCGCTGAGCTTCGTCGAGAACGCGCTGACCGCCAACCCGGTGCTCGCCCCGCTCGCCGGGCGTTCCCGCGAAGATCTCGCCCTGCTCGTGCGGCTCGCCTCCGGCACGGACCCCGCAACCCGCGCGGACCGGCTCGAACACCCGTACACGCCTGCCGAGGTGGACCGGATCGTCGCGGTCCTGCGCCATCTGCTGACCGCCCGGGACACGGTCCTGGCCGTGAACGCGGCGTACATCGCCTCGGCCGCGCAGACGGACGCGACGCGCACCGAGCCGCCGTTCCGGCTGCAGGGCTCGTACCGCAACATGAACAAGATCGCCGAGCGGATCGTGCCGGTGATGAACGACGCGGAACTCCTCGCCGTCATCGACGACCACTACGCGGGCGAGGCCCAGACGCTGGCCACGGGCGCGGAGTCCAACCTGCTGAAACTCGCCGCGCTGCGCGGCCGCCTCACCGCCGAGCAGTCCGCGCGCTGGTCCGCGATCACCGCCTCCTACGTCCGTGCGCAGGCGCTCGGCGCCCCGGACGGCGACCCCGCAGCCGGAGCGGTCGCCGCACTGGGGCTGCTCGCGGACCGGATCGCGGCGGTCGAGTCGGCGATCGTCCGGGTCGCGGACCCGCGCCATCTGCTCGCAGGCCCACAGGCCCGGCACGCGGCGCCGCCATCCGCCGTTCCGCAGGAAGATCACTGACCGGGCGGGTACGACGGAGAGGAGCAAGGCATGCTGGGTCCCGTGTCTACACTTCCCCAGCAGCCCCAACGCACCCCGTTCAGCGGGCACATGGTCGTCTGCGGTGACGACGCACTGGCCCAGCGGCTCGCCGTGGAGCTGCGCTATGTGTACGGGGAGCGGGTCACCCTCGTACTGCCGCCGGGGCGCGACGCGCACCGGCCGGAGCTGCCGCTGACCGGTCGGGGCCGGGCGGCGGCGCTGTTCGGCCGGATGTCGCAGGCGATGAACCGCAACGGCGGGAACGGCGGGAACGGGTCCGCGGGTGCTCCCGGGAACGGCGACACCAACGCCGGGGTCGAGGCGGTACGCATCCTGGAGGCACCGGAGCCGTCCGACGAGGCCTTCGAGGAGGCGGGCGTCGAATCGGCCGCCGCACTGGCCCTGGTCTATGACGACGACGAGCGCAACATCCGCGCCGCGCTGACCGCCCGCCGTCTCAACCCCCGTGTCCGGCTGGTCATCCGGCTCTACAACCGCAAGCTGGGCCAGTATCTGGAGACCCTGCTCGACCAGGCCGCCGCCGTTACCGCACCCGGCCTGGACCCGAGCGCGCTGGACGCATCGACCACCGTCCTCTCCGACGCCGACACCGCCGCGCCCGCCCTCGCGGCGACCGCCGTCACCGGCTCCAGCAAGGTCATCCAGGCGGAGGGCCTGCTGCTGCGCGCCGCCGAACGCACCCCGCCCGAGGACGGCCGGATCGCCGACCCCGGCCTGTGCACCCTCGCGCTGCTCTCCTCCACCACCCATGACCCGGCGGGCGCCGAAGGCTCCGACAGCAGCGGCGAGGAAGGCCCTCAACTCCTGCCCGACGAACGGCAGGTGGCCGCCGCGACGGGGCGTGGCACGGTCGTGCTGGAGGCGGTCAGCCGGGCGGGACCGGCCGGTCCGCCGCCCCGGATGGGCGGCAGGGGCGCACCGCTCAGCCAGTTCTTCTCACGGCGGCTGCGCTGGTCGGCGCTGGGTGTCGGCCTGGCCGTGCTGGGCCTCGCCGTCGCCTCCACGCTCACCACCGGCGACGATCCGATGCACGCCGCTTATCTGACGCTGCTGGACCTGTTCGCGATGGGCGACCCGGCGACCGGTGACCCGCTGGCCCGTCAGGTGATCCAACTCCTGTCGGGCGTGGCCGGGTTGATGCTGCTGCCGCTGCTCGTGGCGGGTGTGCTGGAGGCCTTCGGATCGCTCCGTACGGCCTCGTCCCTGCGTCGGCCGCCACGGGGCCTGTCCGGCCATGTGGTGCTGCTCGGCCTCGGCAAGATCGGTACGCGGGTCCTCGTCCGGCTGCGCGAGCTCGGCATTCCCGTGGTGTGCGTGGAGGAGGACCCGGACGCGCGCGGAATCCCGGTGGCCCGGCGGCTGCACGTACCGGTGGTCCTCGGTGACGTCACGCAGGAGGGCGTGCTGGAGGCGGCGAAGATCCAGCGCTCCCGCGCACTTCTCGCCCTGACCAGCGCGGACACCACCAATCTGGAGGCCGCGCTGTACGCCCGCTCGGTCAAGCCGGACCTGCGTGTGGCCCTGCGCCTGTTCGACGACGAGTTCGCCACCGCCGTCTACCGCACCCTGCGCACCGCCCACCCGCAGGCCCTGACCCGCTCCCGATCCGTCTCCCACCTGGCCGCTCCGTCCTTCGCGGTCGCCATGATGGGCCGGCAGATCCTGGGCGCGATCCCGGTCGAGCGGAAGGTGATGCTGTTCGCGGCGGTCGAGGTGGCGGGGCACCGGCAGCTGGAGGGCCGCACGGTGGAGCAGGCGTTCCGGGCGGGCGCCTGGCGGGTCCTCGCCCTGGACGCCACCCCGCCGGAACACCGCCGCCCGGACCTGGCCGCACCCACCCCCGCCTCCCCGGACCGCCCGTCGGGCCTGGTCTGGGACCTGCACCCCGGGTACGTACTGCGCCCCGAGGACCGCGTGGTGATCGCGGCGACGCGGCGGGGCCTGGCCGAACTGCTCCGCAGGCGGAGCCCGGTGGCCCCGAGAATGTAGTGGGGCGGGAGGCGGTCCGTGGCCGGTGGACACCGAAACCCGGATGCCCGGCACGCGCCCCGCTCCCTACCCTGCCCCCATGGACACGGCCCCCGAACTCCTGAACGTGATCGACATCGAGGCGACGTGCTGGGACGGGCAGCCACCGCCCGGTGCGGTGAGCGAGATCATCGAGATCGGTCTGACGGTCGTCGACCTGCACGCGGCCGAGCGGGTCGCCCGCCACCGGATCCTGGTCCGGCCCGCCCGGTCCACGGTCAGCGCCTTCTGCACCGAGCTGACCGGCCTCACCCGGGCCGAGGTGGACACGGGCGTGTCCTTCGCCGAAGCCTGCCGCCTGCTGGCGTCCGAGCACGGGTCGGGCATCCGCCCCTGGGCCAGCTGGGGCGACTACGACCGCAACCAGTTCACCCGCCAGTGCCGGGCGACCGGAACCCGCTATCCGTTCGGCCACCGCCACACCAACGCCAAGCTCCCCTTCACCTCCGCCTACGACCTGCGCAAGCGCCCCGGCATGGCTCAGGCCCTGAAGGTGGCGGGCCTCCCCCTGGAGGGCCGCCACCACAGCGGCGCGGACGACGCCTGGAACATCGCGGCACTGGTCCTGGAGGTGGCCGCACGGGGCGCCTGGCCGGAACCCGCCACCTGGGGCTAGAGCCCGCCGCCCATCACCCCCCGCACCTCGTCCAGCGTCGCCTCGGCGATCTCATTGGCGCGCTCGTTGCCGGCCCGGAGCACCGACCGTACGTACGCCATGTCCTGCGCGTACTCGGCGCGCCGGGCCCGGATCGGTGCCATCCGGCCGTTGACGGCATCGGTCACCGTCCGTTTGAGGGCGGCCGCACCCCCGCCGCCGATCTCCTCGGCCACGGCGTGCGGATCGCGGTCCAGACAGAGCGCCGCCAGCAACACGAGCGAGGACACCCCGGGCCGGGTCTCCGGGTCGTACGTGATGTGCCGCTCGGCATCCGTCTTGGCCCCGCGGATCAGGCGCGCCGTCTCGTCGGCGGTGGCGCCGAGCGCGATGGAATTGCCCCGGCTCTTGCTCATCTTGGTGCCGTCGGTACCGAGCAGGAGCGGCGCGGCGGAGAGCAGCGCGTCCGGCTCCGGGAAGACCACCCCGTACCGCTCGTTGAAGCGGCGGGCGACGGTCCGGGTCACTTCCAGGTGCGGCAGCTGGTCCTGCCCGACAGGGACGAGGTTGCCCTTGCAGAACAGGATGTCGGCGGCCTGGTGCACGGGATACGTGAACATCAGTCCGCTGACGGCGGACTGCCGGGAGTGCGCGATCTCGTCCTTGACGGTGGGGTTGCGGTTCAGCTCGGCGACGGAGACGAGGCTGAGGAAGGGCAGCATCAGCTGGTTGAGCGCGGGCACGGCACTGTGGTTGAAGACCGTCGAGCGTGCCGGGTCGATCCCGATGGCGAGGTAGTCCAGCAGCATCGCCTCCATGTGCTCGGTGAGCCGGTCGGCGACGTCCCGGTCGGTGAGCACCTGGTAGTCGGCGATGATCACAAAGACGTCCACACCCAGCTCCTGGAGCCGGACACGGTTGTGGAGGGTGCCGAAGTAGTGCCCGAGGTGCAGCGGCCCGGTGGGCCGGTCCCCGGTCATCACCCGGAACCGGCCGGGGGTCTGCTGAATCAGCCGCTCCAGCTCGGCACTGCGGCGCCGGGCGGGTGCGGCAGCGACGGGGACGATGGTGTCGATGGCTGTGGTCATCGGGGGCTCTCTCCTCGCGAGTGCTGGTTGCGTGGAGGACGGCCCGCCGTGGTCACCGGAATCCGTGCCCGTACGAGGGCAGAGAAAAAGGGCCGTCCATTTCGAACGGCCCTGGTTCCGTGCAGACGAGGCGGCCGCTCCTAGAAGGAGCGCCACCGGTTTCGGCACGGTACGGAGGTCATGCGCCGATGGTAGCGCGCCCCGGCCCTACGGTCACGGCCCTCTCCGACGGATCAGGATTCAGGTCAGGTCGAGTTCGCCGACTCGCTCGTCTCCGTCCATTTCCCCGGTCGGCCGGAATCCGAGCCCCAGGCAGAAGCCTTCCGGACCGTCTTCGCCCGGGACCCAGCCGACTGCCATGCGGGTGCCCCCGCGGCGGCGGATCTCTTCGGCCACGGATCGGACTGCGAAGCGACCGTATCCACGGCCTTGTTCTCCGGCTGCGATGTTCAACCGCAAAAGGCCGGAGCGCACGTCGGTGCGCGTGCCGTCGCCGGCGAAGTCGATGTCGAGAAAGGCCATCAGGAACCCGACGGGCCGATCGCCGTCGAGGATGAGCCGGGGCCAGGCCGTACCCGGGTGCACATACGCTTCGGCCAGTGACCTGACAACCGGAGCCACCAGATGCTCCTGGTCCGGACGCACCTTCAGTGCGATCGCGGCATCGAAGTTGGCTGTGGTGATCTTCTCCAGGCGCAGCGTGGTCGTCATGGGGGAACGACAAGGCAGTGGATCAAGCGGATTTCGGTGCTGGTTGCCGGGTCGTCCAGCGGAAAGCGGGTGTGCTCGGCTCGGGCGCGCAGCCGGAGCAGGAGCGCGGCAACCGACGCGGACGCGGCAGGCCGCATCGATGTCTCAGGAGTTGGACCAGCCACGGGCACAGAGGACGAGGCGGTAGCCGTCCGGGTCCTCGATGGTGACGCCCCACTCGTTCCAGTACGGATTCGGCGACAGGATCCGCCGTCCCCCGTGCTCCTCCAGCCGGTCCACCAGTTCCTGGGGCACGGATTCGTCGAGGTAGAGGATGAGCAGGTCCTCCTCGGTGGGGCGGGGTTCGGCGGGGTGGTCGCCGCCGTGGACAAGCTCCAGGTGCCAGGACGCGTCCGGGTGCCCCACCATGAGCAGATCGTGCGCCCCGGGGTTCCGGCCCGCTCCGGCTCGGAAAAGGACCTTGAGCCCGAGTCCCCCGGACCAGAACCGCTCGGCTGCGGCGAGATCGCGGGACGGCCGGGCAAGACGAACATGGCTCTGGCCGGTGAACGGCACGGGGAGCTCCTCCCTGACAGCGGGCGCCCGTCTGCGCACCGAGTCCGCAGCGTAGGCATCCGGCCCCCTCGCCCGCATCGGCACAGCTTCCTGGTCCCCGCGACCGATCTCCTGCGGCGGAAGACCTACGCCCCCTCCGGGGCACCGATGCGGTCATTCCTGAACGTGTCGAACATGCCCCTGAGTGTCACGTCGAACGAAGACCCCCTCGCACTGCTCAGGGTTGGCCGCCGCCCCTACAGCCGCCCCATCACCTCGCCGAACGCCACGCTCCACCCCTCCTCCGGGCCCCGGTTGTCCTCCGCCCTCGACAGGAGCAGGACCCTCGCCGGTATGCCGGACTCCGCGTAGGCGGCGAGCTTGTGGTGGCCGTCCAGGATCGCGGCGACCAGGAAGCGCTCGTCGTGCTCGGCCTGGACGCAGACGTCCTCGACCCAGGCGAGGGCCAGGGCGGCGGGGCGGCGGCCTGCCGCGATCGCCGAGGTGTACCGGGCCACCGTCTCCGCGTCGGGCGCGTCCAGTGGCTGGGACGGGAGCAGCACGCCGTACGTCGGGGTCTCGCCGGGGATGCGGTCGCGCAGCTGGAAGTGGTCGGTGCCCGGCCAGTCGTCGAGAGCGTCCCCGCTGTACTGCTCGGCGTCCACGCGCAGCTCGTGGCGCCGGGCCCACCACGACGCCTCCGGGTCGCTCACCCGCTCCAGGGCGAGGTCGGCCAGGTGGGCGCGGTAGTGGCCGGTCGGGAGCTCCTCGATGAGGGGAGCGGCCGCGTCGAGGACGCCGGCTCCCAGGTCGTCGATGTCGGCCAGTGCGGTGCGCAGGCGGTTCGCACGCTTCCGGGCCGCCCGGGGCGGCCAGCCGAGGAGGGACATCGTCGTCTCGCAGGTGTCGCAGTCCGATCCGACGTGGTAGACCGGCTCCCCGTCGATACGGAGGGATTTGTCCCAGCGGGGCCAGGACGAGCCGGGCGTGGGCGGGTCGTAGTCGATTCGGATCCGGCCCCGGCCGTCGTCGAGGATGAAGCGTGCGTGGCGCGGGGAATACGGCGTGACGGGACCCACCGCCGGCGGGTACCGGCTGTCGATTCGGCGCTCGGACCAGACGCGGTGCAAGAACTCGCTGCAGTTACCGTTCGGGGGAGCCAGGGGCAGCAGCGGGTCCTGGCCCGTCAGGGCGACCAGGGCGTGGTGCACATCGCCCGCCGGGGCCCGCTTCTCCTCCAGCTCCCGCAGGAGATGGGGTATCGCCGCGGGGTCGTCCAGCAGTTCCAGGGCCACGACGAAGGCGCCGTGCTCCAGTCCCGTCAGACCGGGCAGCCGTCGCGCGATCGGGATCGTCCACTCCCGCGCCCCGAGCCGCCCCAGCGCCAGGGCCGCGCGCCCGCCGAGGGTCTGGTGGCTCAGCAGGGCTCCGAGGAACGGTGCGAAGCCTGGGTCGCGCGACAGGCCCATCGCGTCCACAAGGGGTTCCACCGCGCCGAGTTCCTTGGCGAGTCGGTTCAACTCGGCTTCCGGAAGCTGGAGTTGCCGATGCACCGCCGTGCGCAGCAGATCCTCCGCGCTGTCGCCGCCGCTCACCCCCAGCAGGCGCAGGAGCGCCGGATCGCCCCGTTCGCCGGCACACCAGAGCAGCCACGAGAGGTGACGCCGCTCATCCTTCGACGCCTGGCCGTAGCGCGCCTCGACGGCGGCGGGCAGATCGGCCGGCGCCTCCTCGGTCAGCGCAAAGAGAGCGCTCCAGATGTCGTCCGCCGCGAGCGCTGCGTCCAGGCGCGCCCGTGTGGTGCCGTCCATGTCTCCCACCCCGCCCCGCTCACTTCACTTCTTGGCGTGCTCGCCCACGTAGAAGAGGATCCAGATGAAGCCCGCGAAGAGGTGCGTGGCGAAGACGTACACGAAGACGCGCAGCGCTACGCCGCGCTCCTTCCAGCGCTCGCTCTCGCTGCCCTCGCTCACGGGCCCCGCCTCCGTCCGACAGAGGCGCGCCCGGCCTCCGCAACCTCTCCAGGGTACGCACGGCCCCAGTCCCTCCCCGGGCGGAATAGGTCAGGGGGGTACTCCGTTGTAGGGTGTGCCTATATAGTTCAACATTCAACAACAACAGTTCTGGAGGCGGGCGCCATGGAGTTCGGGATCTTCACCGTCGGAGACGTCACCACCGACCCGACGACCGGCAGGACACCGAGCGAGCACGAGCGGATCAAGGCCACCATCGCCATCGCGCAGAAGGCCGAGGAGGTCGGCCTGGACGTCTTCGCGACCGGTGAGCACCACAACCCGCCGTTCGTCCCGTCCTCGCCGACGACCACGCTCGGCTACATCGCCGCCCGCACCGACCACATCATCCTGTCCACGTCCACGACGCTGATCACCACCAACGACCCGGTGAAGATCGCCGAGGACTACGCGACGCTGCAGCACCTCGCGGACGGCCGCGTCGACCTGATGATGGGCCGCGGCAACACCGGACCGGTCTACCCCTGGTTCGGCAAGGACATCCGCCAGGGCATCCCGCTCGCCATCGAGAACTACGCCCTGCTGCACAAGCTGTGGCGTGAGGACGTCGTCGACTGGGAGGGCAAGTTCCGTACGCCGCTGCAGTCCTTCACCGCGACCCCGCGCCCGCTGGACGGCGTCCCGCCGTTCGTCTGGCACGGCTCCATCCGCTCCCCGGAGATCGCCGAGCAGGCCGCTTACTACGGGGACGGGTTCTTCCACAACAACATCTTCTGGCCCATCGAGCACACCCAGAAGATGGTGAACCTCTACCGGCAGCGGTACGCGCACTACGGGCACGGCACCGCCGAGCAGGCCATCGTCGGCCTCGGCGGCCAGGTGTTCATGCGGAAGAACTCGCAGGACGCGGTACGGGAGTTCCGCCCGTACTTCGACAACGCGCCGGTCTACGGGCACGGCCCTTCCCTGGAGGACTTCTCCCGGCAGACCCCGCTGACCGTCGGCTCCCCGCAGGAGGTCATCGAACGGACCCTGTCCTTCCGGGATGCTGTCGGCGACTACCAGCGCCAGCTGTTCCTGATGGACCACGCGGGGCTGCCGCTGAAGACGGTCCTGGAGCAGCTCGACATCCTCGGCGAGGAGGTCGTCCCGGTGCTGCGCAAGGAATTCGCCAACCTGCGGCCGTCCGGAGTCCCGGACTCCGCCCCCGTACACCCGGCCGTCGCCGCCCGTACGGCCACGAAGGAGGCCTGACCACCGTGACCACCGTGTTCGCCACCGAGCCCCTGAAGATCGTCGCCGTATCGGCCGGGCTCAGCCGGCCGTCCTCGACCCGGCTGCTGGCCGAGCGGCTGGCCGGCGCCGCCCGCGAGCGCCTGATGGCCGAGCAGGACCGCACGGTCGAGGTCCGGGTGATCGATCTGCGCGACCTGGCCGTCGACATCGCCAACCACCTGGTCACCGGGTTCCCGCCCAGCACCCTGGACGAGGCGATCAAGGAGGTGACGGAGGCGGACGGCCTGATCGCCGTCTCGCCCGTCTTCACCGCCTCGTACAGCGGACTGTTCAAGTCGTTCTTCGACCTGATCGACAACACGGCGCTGACCGGCAAGCCCGTCGTCATCGCGGCGACGGGCGGCACCGCCCGCCACTCCCTCGTCCTGGAACACGCGATGCGTCCGCTCTTCGCCTACCTGCGGGCCACCGTCGTGCCGACCTCCGTGTACGCGGCATCGGAGGACTGGGGCTCGTCCGGCGACGAGTACACCGACGGCCTGCCGTCCCGCATCCGGCGTGCGGGCGGCGAGCTCGCGACCATGATCGCGGGCGGCCGGGCAGCCTCCGGGGCATCGAGGGCGCTCGGGCTCGACGACGAGGTCGTGCCGTTCGAGCAGCAACTCGCCGACCTCCGGCTGGACTGAGAGGACCCGCCACTCGAAGCCCTGTCCGGTTTGATTAGAGTTGGACCGAAAGATGCGTCGTGCGAGATCTTCTCGCGCGACGCCTCTGCGCACTGAGCCGAAACGAGCTGGAGGCAGAGATGGGCAGGATCGTGGTGGGCGTTGACGGCTCCGAGTCGTCGATCAAGGCACTGCACTGGGCCGTACGCCAGGCGGAACTGACCGGTGACACGGTGGAGGCCGTCAACAGCTGGGAGTACCCCGCGACCAGCTGGGCGTCCATGATGCCGGGCATGCCGGAGGACTTCGACCCGCAGGCGGTGGCGACCGTGTCCCTCACCGAGGCACTGGAGGAGGCTCTGGGCGCCGAGGGCGCGGCGGCGGTCAGCAAGGTCGTGGTGATCGGCAACCCGGCCCAGTCCCTGCTGGAACGCGCCAAGGGCGCGAACCTGCTGGTCGTCGGAGCTCGTGGCTACAGCGGCTTCAAGGCGACCCTGCTCGGCTCGGTCAGCCTCCATGTCACCCAGCACGCACCGTGCCCGGTGACGGTCGTGCGCGACTGACCGCAACCGCGTGGCAGATGAGGACGGGCCCGCGCCCTGTGCGGGCCCGTCCTCATGTCGGCGCTGCCCCACCCGGTGCGGGAGCAGCCGGCACAGCCGGGCGCGCCCCCGTACCTGCTCATGCCGAGGGAGAAGCCCCGGCACCGATGATGCCGAGGCTTCCCCCACGGAGAAGGTCCAAGGATGCGACGGGAGACGCGCTCACGTCTTCTCTCGCGTGTAGAAGATGTAGAAGGTGGTGATGAACATCCCGAGGCCGACCGCCAGTCCCAGCGCCGAGGACCGCAGCACGCTCGAATCGGTCAGCCCGACCAGCAGGCCGATCGCCGCAGCCGTCAGCGCGCCGTACGCCACCGCACGCACCAGGGGCATCATGGTGTGCTGGATCCGGCCCAGCGCGAAGCAGAGAGCGGCGAGCACCACCGCACAGATCAGGCCGTACCAGAACTGCCGGCCGCCGCTCGCGCCGTTGTTGCGGAGGATGAACGAGGCGTAGAGGCCGTACGCCGCACCCAGCGTGACGGGAATGGCCCAGGCGAGCGCGCTGTGCCGACGTTCGCTTGACCCGGCCCCGGCCCGTCCACGGGCCGGCATCGCTGCATGAGTGGCCATGGCGGAGAACTCCTTCCGTCGCCCCTTTTCCCTCCAGAGCACACCCGGCCGCGCCGCCCGGCAACTCGGATGGCGCAGGGCCCGGGGCGCGCCGCTCCCGTACGCGATTCCCTGGAGAGGTGCGGACGTATCTCTCGGTGGCTCTGGCGGTGGTGGTGCCGGTGCTGCTCGCCGTGCTCGTCCCGCTGAGCGCACTCTCCGCCTGGGTGGATCTGGAGATCGACAACACGGACCGTTACGTCGCCGCGGTGGCCCCGCTCGCTTCCGACCCCGAGGTGCGGAGCACTGTCGGCGACCTCATCACCGACGCGACGATGACGCAGATCGACGCCGGGCCGCTCCAGAGCACCGTGCGGGACTTCCTGCACGGGGCGGTGATGTCCTTCACCACCACCGACGCCTTCCAGGCCGCGTGGAACGCCGCCAACCGCACCGCCCACAAGGCCGTCACCGCCGCGCTGAACGGCACCACCGGCGAGGCCGTGATCATTGATCTGGCGCCCGTGACCGAGCGGATCAAACAGAACCTGGAAGCGAACGGGGTGCCGTTCGCCGACCGGATCCCCGTCCAGCACACCGACATCACGATCGTCTCCGCCGACGGCGCCGACCAGCTGCGCCAGACCTTCCGGTGGCTGCGGGCCGGCAGCATTTGGCCCGCCGTGGGCACGGTCGTGTTCGCCGTCCTGACCGTGGTCGTGGCCTGGGTGCGCGGTGGACCGGGGCGCGGGCGCTCCGCGCTCGCCGCGCTCTCGGCCGTGGCAGTGGCCGGGTTCGGTTTCGCGCTGGGGGCACTCGTGCTGCGCGCGGTGATCGCGGTCGCCCGCGACCGGGTGCTGTCCGAGGTGCCGGACGGCGAGACGGGCAGTGTGGCGGCGGTGTACGACGCGCTGACGAGTTCGCTGCGCACGACGGTGTGGATCGTGTTCGCCACGGGGCTGGCGGTGGCGCTGTGCGCGGTGCTCGGGCGGCTGTGGGCGGCGCGCAGAGTGCACGCCTGCGGGCAGCGTCCGTAGCGGACCTGGTTCGACGTGCGGCGGCGGGCGGGCCGGGGAAGAGTGGTTGACGTGACTGCCGGATCGGGGACGACTGAGAGGTCTTCCATATGCGAGCCATAGCCGTCAGCGCATTCCGGGCCGACCCCGCACTGGTCGAGATACCCAAGCCCGAGCCGGAAGCCGGTGAGGTACGGGTCAGGATCGAGTACGCCGCACTCAACCCGTGCGACTGGCAGGCCGCACAGGGCTCCCTGGACGACGGACCCGCCCCGCGTGTGTTCCCGCTGGTCGTCGGCGTGGACTTCGCCGGCCGGGTGGACATGATCGGCAGCGGCGGGAACCGTTTCCGGGTCGGCGACCAGGTCTTCGGCCGGGTGGCCGCGTCTGCGTCCGGAGCCGGAACCTACTGCGACTACGTGTCCGTACCGCAGGACTCCGCCATCACCCTCGTCCCGGACGGCCTTCCCCTCCGGACCGCGGCGGCGCTGCCGTCCGCCGGGATGACGGCCGCCGAGATCCTGGAGATCGCCGTGCTCCGCGGCCACGAGAGCCTGCTGGTCATCGGGGCGGCGGGCGGCGTCGGCAGCTATCTGACCCAGCTCGCGTCGGCCCGCGACGTACGCGTGCTCGCGGCCGTGCGCGGCGACGAACGCAAGCGGATGGCGGCCCTGGGCGCCACCGTCACGATCGACACCACGGACCGCCCCCTCGAAGCGGCGGTACGGGAGACCTGCCCGGACGGCGTCGACGCACTCGTCGACCTGGTCTCCACCACCCCCGACGCCTTCGCCGCCCGTGCCGCGCTGGTACGCGGCGGCGGGATCGCCCTCACCACGCGGGGCGTCGCCGCCGCAGCCGCCCTCCCCGCGGACGTGACCGGCATCGACTTCCGGCTCGAACCCACCCCGGTCCTGCTCGACGTCCTGGCCGAGGGAGCCGCCGAGGGCGTACTGCGCGTGCCCATCGACATCGAACTCCCGCTGGAGAAGGCCCCGCAGGCCCTCGACCGGAACCGGACGGGCGGCGCACGCGGCAAGACGGTCATCGTGCTCTGATCCCACGCCCCGCGCGCGAGACCCGAAGGAGGCGTCATGGACGACCAGGAACGCGACATCATCGACAACATCGGCGGACTCATCTCCGAGGAACGGGACCTGCGCAACCGCTCCACCGAGGACATGGGCCTCACCGAGGACGAGAAGTCCCGCCTGCGTACGGTGGAGGTCCGGCTCGACCAGTGCTGGGACCTGTTGCGCCAGCGCCGCGCCCTCAGTGAGTTCGGCGAGGACCCGTCCGGGGCGAAGGTCCGGCCGGCCGACGAGGTCGAGGGCTACTGGGGCTGAACACACGACACAGGGGGACGCGTTGACCGACACGGAGGCGGAATCCGGACGCAGGCGTGCCGCACCACCGCCCTGGCTGCTGAGCGGACTTCGCCCCCAGTCGTCCACCCCCATCCCCTGGGCCGCGGTCGTCCGCGCCTCCGTCGCCCTGGCCGCACCGCTCGCCGTCGGCTTCGCGCTGGACCGGCCCGCGTACGGCGCACTCGTCTCCATGGGCGCGCTCTCCGGCGTCATCGGCGACACCGCCGACGCGTACCGGATGCGCATCCTCAACATCGCCGTACCGCAGCTCTTCGGCGCGCTCGGCATCCTGCTCGGCACGCTGGTGTTCGGGACCGGCTGGGCGGCCGTCGCCGCGCTGACCCTCGTCGGTCTGGTCTCCGGAATGATGTCGACGATCGGCGCCATCGCCTCCGTGTCCGGGCTGCTGCTCCTGCTCAACGCTGTGGTCGGCGCCGGGCTCCCGATGCCGAACCCCTGGTGGGTGGCGCCGCTGCTGCTGACGGTCGGCGGCCTGATCGTCCTCACCATGTCGCTGCTGGCGTGGCCGCTGCGGCGGAAACTGCCGGAACGGGTCGCGGTCGCGGGCACCTACCTCGCGGTCGCCGACATGCTCGCCGCCGCGGGCACCGATGCGTACGAGGAGCAGCGGCACGCCGTCACCCAGTCCCTCAACACCTCATACGACCTGATCCTGGCCCGCCGGGCCCGCTACCACGGCCGCAGCAACGCCGGTGTGCGGCTGCTCGCCCAGCTCAATGTCGTCATCCCGCTCGTCGAGGCGGCGCCCGCGGTACATGTCCGGCGGCGCCCGCTCCCGGACGAGATCCCGGCGGCGGTACGTGAACTGGCCGCCGCCGTCGAGGAGAGCCGCACCGGTGGCGCCGAACCCGGCCTGCCCGCCCCGGACTCACCCGCCACCCGGGCGGTGGACAGCGCTCTGCGGCACGCCGCGGCCGTCGTGCACAAGGCCGACCCCGATCCGTACAACGTGGACGACCGGCTCGGACGCCCCGCCGCGCTCGGAGTGCGGATCCGGCGGACAACGCGCGACGTGCTGCTGTCCGGGCCCTCGTGGCGGTACGGACTGCGCCTCGCCCTCTGCATCGGCCTGGCCCAGGCACTGACCTCGCTGGTCCCGGTGGAGCGCTCCTACTGGGTCGCGCTGACCGTCACGTTCGTCCTGAAGCCGGACTTCGGCTCGGTGTTCTCGCGGGCCGTCCTGCGCTCGGTGGGCACGGCGGCCGGTCTCGTGATCGCCGCGCCGGTGCTCGCCGCGGTACCGATCGGCTGGTGGGACGTGCCGGTGATGGTGATGCTCGCCGCCCTGATCCCGGCGCTCACGGCGAAGGGGTACGCGTTCCAGACCGCGGCCATCACCCCGGTCATCCTGCTCCTGTCCGACCTGCTGAACCACCAGGGCGTCCAGCTGGTCTGGCCGCGCTTCCTGGACAGCCTGATCGGCTGCGGCATCGTGCTGGTGGCGGGCTATCTGCTGTGGCCGGAGAGCTGGCACGTCCGGGTCGGCCACCGGCTCGCGGACGCGGTGACGGACATCGCCGGCTATGTGACGTACGCGTTCGAGCCGGGCGGCTCCGGCGACCGGGCGGAACGGGTGCGGGCCCGGCGCCGTATCTACCGCGACCTGTCCGTCATACGTTCCGAATTCCAGCGCGCCCTGACGGAACCGCCCCCGGTCGGCACCCGCGCCGCCGCGTGGTGGCCACTGGTCGTCGCGGTCGAACGCATCGTGGACGCGACGACGGCGGCCCGGGTCCGCGTCAACCACGGAGCACCGGAACCGCCCGCCGCGGAGGTGGCCGAGATCCAGCAGCAGCTGCGGGAACTGGCGGACGGGATACGTGCGAGCGAGACCCTGGTCGGCGTACGCGCCGAACTGCCGGGCGACGAGGAGGGGGTGCTGGCTCCGCTGCGCCAGGAGGTGGCGGCGGCGAGGGCGATCGCCTCGCCACAGCCGTGACGGCGCTCACCCACGGGCCCGTCCGAGGCGCACCATCAAGCCCGCCCGGCGATTGAGGACAGTCTTTTCAGCCCGTCCGTGCCTGAGGACAAACGGCCACCGGACGGCCCCGGTCACCGGGTCACCCCGTGGGCCCGGCCCCTCGCAACCGCTCCATCTCCCGCCGGTCCCGCTTCGTCGGCCGCCCCGCGCCCCGGTCCCGTACCGGAACCTGGATCGCCACCTCGCGCGGCGGCGGAGGCGGGCTGTTGTCGATGAAGCACTCCGCCGCCACCGGAGGGCCGACCCTCTTCTTCACGATCTTCGACACGACGACGATCCGGTCCCGGCCCGCGTGCCGGAGCCGTACCTCGTCGCCGACGTGCAACGCCTGGGCGGGCTTGGCGCGCTCGCCGGCGACCTTCACATGTCCCGCGCGGCAGGCGGCAGCGGCCTGCGAACGGGTCTTCGTCAGCCGGACCGACCAGATCCAGACGTCGACCCGAACGCTTCCCTCCGCCTGCGGCGCCTCACCGGAAACCATGCAACCGACTCTAGTGCGGCATGCGCGTCCGGTCAGGTCATGCGGATCAGCCGAAGTCGCTGATCACCTCCGCCATGTTGTAGCTGTACACCTCACGCTTGCAGGCCCCGCACTTGCTCGGCGCATGCTCGCTCAGCGACCAGAGCTGCGGCGGGAATCCGTCACCGCGCCCGTGCGCGAGGTAGAGGTCCTCGGGCCCGAACGCCGACTCCAGGGTCTTGGCGTTGCCGACGAGCCCGCTGGTTCCGTCGACCGTCCCCGGCGTGGCCTGGAGCAGCCGGCCGTTGTCGTAGCCGTTGCTGCGGTGGAAGTACCACTTGCCCTCGTACCGCGTGACGCCCTGGATCTTGTGCCACAGATCCTCACCGTTGAAGGTGGCTCCGGTCGGCAGACCGTAGGCGAGGTCGGCGTCGGCGGCCGTCCCGGTCGCGCCCTCGACCGCGGCCGCCAGTTCGGTCATCGGATACGTACCGACACGGCCGGGGCTGCTGCCGCCGTTGTTGGTGTTGCAGTACTCACCGAGAACCATGTGGTCGGTGTCGGTGCGGTCCAGCGAGATGTACGAGGCCTTCGGGCGCCCGGTGGCGTAGCACTGGTTCCCGCTGGTGGTTCCGCCGTTCTTCGCGGTGGTGAACTTCAGCGTGGCGACCTGAGGCATGACATAGCGGTAGCCGTAGGAATACCAGACGTTGCTCTGCCTGCCGACCCGCTTCTTGTCCAGGACGTCGCTGACCAGGCCGTCCGGCGTCGGGTCGTTGACGTCGGCGTCGTTGTCCGGGTTGAGGTCCATGATCTTGCGCAGGTCGAAGACCCGCATGCCGTTGGCGGTGTCGGCGACGTACAGGTAGTTGCCGTACCAGACCATGCCACCGGCGTGAATGCCGTTCTGCGCCGCGCAGGAGGACGTCACGCTGGTGGTGCACTTGCCCTCGCGCGCGTGCAGCGCGTCGAAGGAGATGTGGTCCTTGGAGTTCATGTACGGCCAGACCAGCAGCACATGGCGGTACATCTGGGTGGCCTGGTTGAAGAAGCTGACCCGGATGCCCTTCTCGTTGCAGGCATCCGATGCGGAGTCCTGGACGCAGTTGTCGCGGCCCGCGGTGAGGTCGCTGCGGCCCGGGTTCTCCGCGTCGTAACCGGCCACGGCGATCGGCTCGGCGTTCGACGTGCCCCAGTCCTCGTCCTCCTGCGCGTCCGAGACCCCGGTGATGGCCTGGGGTACCCACTCCGAGGAGGTGGCGTCGTCGCTCTGCCAGCAGACGCGGTGGTTGGCCGCCAGATCGGAACCGTAGATACCGGCGGTTCCGCAGGCCCCCTCCCAGCCGGCGGGCCGATTGGCCTGTTCCATCAGCTCGGTGAGGCCCTGCTTGGGCAGCGCGGCGTCCAGTCGGGTGACGAGTGCGGAGATATCGGTGCCCTTCGCCAACTTGAAGTCGGCGGCCCGGCCGGGGACGGGGGCGGCAGGAGCGGCGGCGCTCGGCGTGGCCGCGGCGGTTCCCGCTCCGGTTCCGGCGAAGTCGTCCTGCTCACCTTCGGGTTCGTCGTCGAAACCGTCGTCCGGCATGCCCTCGTGGCCCGGTGCGGGATCGTCCGCGGCCGACGCCACGGACGACGGGGTGGCCGCCTGGGCGACGGTGGCACCGGCTGCCGATGCGAGGCCGGAAAGCATCGCCCCCGCCGCCACGGCACAGGCCGCAAGACGTGTTCTGCGGGATCGTTTTCCCATGTGAGAGCCCTTCTCGATAACGCATGCGGATAAAACAGACAACGGTGCGCCTGACCATTTGTCAGACACACCGTCCGCTCACGCTAACAAGGCAACTCGGGACCAGATGGGCACATTTGAACGAAGTACATCAGGCCCGCACGGCATGCGCACAGGACTCGCTCAGGGCTCGGTTGCGGCTCAGTTGTCCCACGGGCGGGCCGCACCGCCGAACGGCCGGATCCGGCCGCTAACCTTACGTATCCGCCCTGGCCAGGGATGAATCCCGCAGGTCGGACATTTATCGCACCCAACTCACGCGAAAGGCCTCGCCCATGGGCATTCGGAGCTTGCTGCGCAAGGTGTTCGGCCGCGACCGCGCGGAGCAGGACGCGTCGGCGCCGGCGCCGACGGCCACGGTCCCGCCCCAGACCGAACGCACCGCACCCGCGGAGTCGGAGCCGGTCACGGTAACGGTGGACGAGCCGGCCGCGGAGACCGCGTCGGTGCGCGAAACCGCCTCGGCCACCAAGGCCTCGGTACCGGCCCCCACCTCCCACCGGTCCGCCACCGGCGACAGCGGTCTGGCATCGGACCTGGTGGCGGCGGCCTTCGACAAGGCGTCCATCGCCACGGTCCCGGCACAGGGCTCGGCCCCGAAGCCGAAGCCGAAGCCGGCGGAACCGGAGCCGGAGCCGGAGACCGAGGCTGCGGAGCCGGTGGCTGCGAAGCCCGCCGAGGTCGAGGCCGAGCCGGTGGCTGCGGAGCCGGAGGCTGCACCCGCTGCCGAGGTCGAGCCGGAGGCCGCGCCTGCTGCCGAGGCCGAGGCTCCCGCCGAGCCGCAGCCCGTTGATGTCGAGGCTCCCGTTGAGCCGGTGGTTGCACCCACCGCCGAGGTCGAGGCGGAGCCCGCAGCCGTCGTCGCCGAGGTCGAGCCGGAGGCCACGCCCGCCGCCGAGCCGCAGCCCATTGAGGTCGAGGCTCCCTCCGAGACCGAGCCGGAACCCGTCACCGCCGACGCCGCGCCGGAGCCGGTGGCCGCGTCTGCCGCCGAGGCCGAGCCGGAGCCCGAGCCCGCCGCCGTCGAAGCCGAGGTCGAGGTCGAGGCCGAGGCCCCCGCCGAGCCGGAGCCCGTCGCCGCCGCCGTCGAGGCCCAGGCACCCGCCGAGGCCCCCGCCGAAGCCGGGCCGAAGCCCGAAACCGCGGCCGACACGGCCCCCGAAGCAACCCCGGCCCCCGAGCCCGCTCTCCCCCTCGCCCAGGTCAAGTCCCAGGCGCCCGAGCTCGTCGATTCGTACGAGGCCGCCAGGGCCGGGCTGGAGGCGCGCGGGCTGACCGGGCTGCGCGCCACCGTCTACCTGGTCCTCGACCGCTCCGGCTCCATGCGGCCGTTCTACAAGGACGGCAGCGCCCAGCACCTGGGCGACCGCACCCTGGCCCTCGCCGCCCACCTGGACGAGAACGCCACCGTCCCCGTCGTCTTCTTCTCCACCGACATCGACGGCACCGGCACGGTCGACCTCACCTCGCACGAGGGCCGGATCGATGAGCTGAACGCGGGCCTGGGCCGCCTCGGCCGTACGAACTACCACCGCGCCGTCGAAGAGGTCGTCGCGCACTACGAGAAGTCGGAGGCCACCGGCCCCGCCCTGGTGATCTTCCAGACGGACGGCCCGCCGGACGCCAAGCAGCCCGCCAAGCAGGCACTGGCCGAGGCGGCGCGACTGCCGCTGTTCTTCCAGTTCGTCGCGTTCGGCGACGAGGACGCGAAGGGCTTCGACTTCCTGCGGAAGCTGGACGTCCCGAACGCCGGGTTCTTCCACGCGGGCCCCGCCCCCCGCGAGGTCGCGGACACCACGTTCTACCGCGAGGTCCTCGCCGCCCTCCCCGCCTGGATCGCGGCCCGTCAAGCGGCAGCCGAGAACTGATCCACCGGCAGGCGTACGGTCACGGCGAGCCCGCCCTCAGGGCCCGGCACCGCCGTGACCGTGCCGCCGTGCGCCACAGCGATAGAACGAACGATCGAGAGACCGAGCCCCGAACCGCGCCCCATCCGGTCCTTGCCCTCGCCCCGCCGGAACGGCTCGAACAGCCCGGGGATGTCTGCCGCGTCCACCACGGGCCCGGTGTTGCGCACCTCCAGCAGCACCCCGTCGCCCGCCGTCACCAGGAGCACCTCCACCGTCCCGTCGGGCACGTTGTACGTGACGGCGTTGGCCAGCAGATTCGCCACCAGCTGGGCGAGCAGCAGCCGGTTCCCCCGTACCGCACAGGGCCCGGCATCGACCTCCACTCCCGGGTGCCGGGCCGCTTCCTCCGCCACCACCTGGGCAAGGTCCACCGCTTCCCGCTCGCCCGCGGCGAGCCCGCGCTCGCTGCGCGCCAGGACCAGCAGCCCCTCGATGAGCCGCTCGCTGCGCCGGTTGTTGTCCAGGAGCGTCTGCCGGGTCCGTACGAGATCCTCCTGGGACGGATCGTCGAGGCCGATCTGGATCGCGGCCCGCTGAGTGGCGAGCGGTGTCCGCAGCTCGTGCGAGGCGTTGGCGATGAACCGCCGCTGACTGTCGAACGCCTTCTCCAGCCGGGCCAGCAGCGCGTCGAGCGTGTCGCCGAGCTCCTTCAGTTCGTCATCGGGGCCGCTGGACGCGATCCGTTCGTGCAGGGTGTGCTCGGAGAGCCGGCGCGCCTTCGCGGTCATGGCGTGGACGGGCCGCAGGACCCGCCCCGCGGTCCACCACCCCACGCCGACCGCGCAGGCCGTCATGACGAGCAGCGAGGCCGCAGACCACACGAGCAGCTGATGACCGGCCGCGTCGCTGACGTGGTCGGTGAGGTCGTAGACGGTGGGCGGCCCGAGTCTGCGCCGGGTGACGAGAGGGCCGTTCACCGCGTATCCGGGCTGGACGACCACGGCCGTGCGGGCGATGGCACGCGCCTGGGAGTCCGTACCCGCGCCGACGGCGAGGTTGACGGTGACGAGCAGCGCCGTCCCGAGCACCAGGAACACCCCGCCGTACACGAGCGCGATCCTCGTCCGGATCGTGGAGTGCTGAACGCGCGGAACGCGCGACGGACGCTTCACAGGGCGTACCCCACACCCTGCACCGTACGGATCAGGGCCGGTTCCCCGAGCTTCCCGCGCAGCTTGCTCATGCAGACGCGGACCGCGCCGGTGAACGGATCGGCATTGGCGTCCCAGGCCCGTTCCAGCAGTTCCTCCGCGCTGACGGTCCCGCCGTCGGCCTCCAGCAGCAATTGCAGTACCGAGAACTCCTTCGGCGAGAGGTCCAGCTCCCGCCCCTCCCGGGAAGCGGTGCGCCGTACGGTGTCGAGCCGGATGCCGTGCCGCTCCAGCTGCGGCGGTACGGGGCGGGCGCTGCGCCGCCGCAGCGCCCGTACCCGCGACACCAGTTCGGGGAACTCGAACGGCTTGCCCAGATAGTCGTCGGCGCCGAGGTCGAGGCCGGCGACCCGGTCCTCCATGGAGCCGGCGGCGGTGAGCATCAGGATCCTGGTCCGCGAGCCGGAGGCGACCAGCCTCCGCGCCACGTCGTCGCCGTGCACCCGCGGCAGGTCACGGTCGAGGACGACGACGTCGTAGTCGTGCAGCCCCAGGTAGGCGAGGGCGGCGTCGCCGCTGTACACCGTGTCGACGGCGAACCCCGCCCGCCGCAGCCCGGTGGCGACCAGCTCCGCCAGGATCTCCTCGTCCTCGGCGACCAGTACCCGCATCGTGATGTCCCCTGCCTCGTGCATGCGTGTCCACTCCCTCCCAGGATGCGTCTTTGTTACGGGAAGGAATGTTTCGCAAAGGTCTCCACGCACTGGGCCCGGTTTATCGGTGTGAATCGATCTTCCGCAGGCCGTTAGGATTTCGACCATGGCGGCCACTGGATCCGAGAAGCAGGGGGCGACGGCGTACTACGTCTCGACCCCCATCTACTACGTCAACGACGCTCCTCACCTGGGCCACGCCTACACGACCGTCGCAGGCGACGTGCTCACGCGCTGGCACCGCCAGCGCGGCGAGAAGGTGTGGTACCTCACCGGCACGGACGAGCACGGTCAGAAGATCATGCGCACTGCCGAGGCGAACAACGTCACTCCGCAGGAGTGGTGCGACAAGCTCGTCGAGGAGGCATGGAAGCCCCTCTGGGAGCACCTGAACATCGCGAACGACGACTTCATCCGTACGACGGAGAAGCGGCACACCGACCGGGTGCAGGAGTTCGTGCAGGACCTGTACGACAAGGGCGAGATCTACAAGGGCGGGTACGAGGGCCCGTACTGCGTGGGCTGCGAGGAGTACAAGCTCCCCGGCGACCTCATCGAGGACGAGAACGGCGTCAAGCTGTGCCCGATCCACAAGAAGCCGGTGGAGATCCTCAAGGAGGAGAACTACTTCTTCAAGCTGAGCGCGTACGGCCCGAAGCTGATGGAGTTCTACGCGAACAACCCGGGCTTCATCCAGCCCGAGTCCGCCCGCAACGAGGTCGTGAACTTCGTCAAGCAGGGCCTGCAGGACCTCTCCATCTCCCGCTCGACCTTCGACTGGGGCGTCCCGGTGCCGTGGGACGAGAAGCACGTCATCTACGTGTGGGTCGACGCCCTGCTCAACTACGCCACGGCGGTCGGCTACGGCGCCAACCAGGAGAAGTTCGACGGAACCTTCCCCGCCGACGTCCACCTGGTCGGCAAGGACATCCTGCGCTTCCACGCGGTGATCTGGCCCGCGATGCTGATGGCGCAGGGTCTGCCGCTGCCGGGCCGGGTCGCGGCCAACGGCTGGCTGATGGTCGGCGGCGAGAAGATGTCGAAGTCGAACCTGACGGGCATCAAGCCGCAGGACCTGACCTCCCACTTCGGCGTGGACGCGTACCGCTGGTACTTCCTGCGCGCCATCGCGTTCGGCAGCGACGGCTCGTTCTCCTGGGAGGACTTCTCCGCCCGCTACACCTCCGAGCTCGCCAACGACTACGGCAACCTCGCCTCGCGTGTCGCCGCCATGGTCGGCAAGTACTTCGGCGGGGCGCTCCCGGAGGCCACCGCCGCGGGTGACGCCGAGAAGGCGGTCCAGGAGGGGCTGGCGAAGGCCGTCGCCACGGCCGACCGGAAGATCGGCGAGGAGCTGGACTTCCAGGCCGGCATCCTGGCGATCTTCGACTTCGTGAAGCAGGTCAACGGCTACATCACGGAGCAGGAGCCCTGGAAGGTCGCCAAGGACACCTCCCCCGAGGGGCAGGCCCGTCTCGCAACGATCCTCTACACGGCCGCCGAGTCACTGCGCGGTGTCGCGGTCCTGCTGAACGCCGTGATGCCGGAGACCTCGCAGAAGCTGTGGGACTCCCTCGGCGCCGAGGTGTCCCTGGGCGCGCTGTCCGACCAGCGCGTACAGGACGCGGGCACCTGGGGCCGGCTCCCGGTGGGCGCAACGGTGACGAAGGGCGCGGTGCTGTTCCCCCGCCTGGAGGAGAAGCCGGCGTAAGCGGGCGCGCGTACACACAGCAAGGGCCGGGACCGCCACGATCGGTCCCGGCCCTTCGCCGTGCTCTGCCGCCTTCGGGTCAGCGGACCCAGTTCTTCAGTGGCTCGGTGTCCAGTGCGATGCCCACCGGGTCGGGCAGTTCCACGGTCTTTCCGTACGGAACCGTCACCACCTGCTCGTACCGCACGCCGTCGGGCTGCGAATGCACCTTGACCTCGCAGGTGTCGCGGTCGATGAGCAAGTAGACGGGAATGCCGGTCTCGGCGTACGCACGCGGCTTCTCGACGCGGTCCCGGCGGTCGGTGTCCTCGTCGTACGAGGTGACCTCGACGACCATCAGGACGCCGTCGGGGCTGGCCCACTCGCCCTGGCCGGCAAACGTGCCACTACGGGCGAACGCCCCATCAGGACGGGCGTTGCCCTTGCGGTACGTCTCGATCCGAAGCCCCTGTTCGGCATAGAGCCAACGCCCCGGATCAGCCTGCATGCACAGACGCGTCAGCCACTCGATGATCCGCCCGTGATCCCCGTCCGGCACAGCCTTGACCCCCAGTTTCCCGTTCACGAACTCCAGACGCAGTGCCTCTTCGGCGCGTATGGCGTGACGGGCAAGGTCCTCGAAGACCTCCTGGGTCAGCACACTCTCCTCGACCACACTCATCACTGCCTCCTGAAGGAAACGGGCTCCCTTCAGCGTACGGGCCCGGCTCCGGGCCCGTACCAGGGATTCACCGCTCCAGCCCCTGTGCGTCCCCCATCACGACGACCGGCTTCTTCGCCGGGTCGAGGAGTTGCAGCAGTTCCCTCATCCGGTCCTCCGGGAGCGAGATACAGCCCTGGGTCGGGCCGTCGTGGTCCACATGGATCCAGATGCCACCGCCCCGCTCCTGGCCGAGCGGACGCTTCTGGTCCAGGGGTGAGGCGCCGGGGATCCGGTTGTAGTCGATGGCGATGACATAGTCGAAGGAACCCTCGAGGGGCTCCCCTTCGAGCCCCTCGCCACTCACGGCGAACGCCGGGCTCTGGTTGTACGGGAGCATGGTGCCCGGGGGGTCGAGCAGGCCGCCCGCGGACGTCAGACCGTAGACCCCGGTCGGGGTGCGGAGGTCGTCCTCCCAGTGCTCATCCGTCCAGCCGTTCAGGGCGTTGTGGGCCGGCCAGCGGTCCGTGGCCGCGCGCCAGCCCTGGGCGGGGTCGTCGCGGGTGTACAGGACCGCGGTGGACAGGCTGGAGTCGTAGGCGTCGCCGGTGACGACGAGTGCCTGCCTCGAATCCGCCGGGATCGCGAACCTGGTCTTCGGCCCCAGCGCGGGAATCTCGCGGGGGCTGATGCGCGGAGCGTACGGACCGGGCGCGGCCCGCCCCCGCCCCCCGTCGGCCTGTGGGCCCGCGACACCGGCGGAAACCGTCGCGCCTACCCGGACATCGCGGGTTCCCGTGGCAGTATGGGAGCTGTTGTCGCAGGCGGTGAGCAGCAGAATCGCGGCGGCACACGTTCCGGCGCAGACGGCGTACGGGGGACGCCGGGCAGCCGATGGACGGAACACGGACACGGGTACTCCTCAGCGGTCGTGAGTGAAGGCAGCACGGGCGACCTCCCCGTCACGCCTCGTCCCGCTGAACCCAGTTAACGCCGCGACACGCGAGCGCGAATCCGCACGAGGGCCATACGGCTGTACCGCCCGCGGAAAGGGCCCGGAACCGTTTCGTGGGTGTAGGTTCCGGGCCCTTCGTCTCCGCGGGGTACGGAGGTCTGAGGGCAGGTCAGAGATCCGTGCCGTCGTGCGTCTCGTCCGGGTCCACGCCCATCGTGATCGAGCCGACGACGCCACGCGCCATGTGGTGCTTGCGGTACGAGAGCTTCATCAGCCCGCCCGTGACCCCGCTCCGGTCGTAGATGGTGTCCTCGGTGAGGGTCGTCCGGGTGGTGGTGCTGGTCGAGTACGGCTCGACCTCCGCCGAGTCGAGGACCGCGGACTCCGCGAAGAAGAACTGCCCGGTGTGGCAGGTGTGTCCGCCCTCGTACCCGGCATCGGTCATCTTCCCGCCGACGTGCACCTTGGTGTGGATGTGCACGCAGCGCCCCTGGTACCAGCCCGGGAAGATCGTCTTGAACTCCACGTACCCGTGCTTGTCGGTGAGCTGGGTGCCCCTCAGGTACCGCTTGTCGTCGGTGGGCTCACTGTGGCCGCCGCCCCCGCCTCCGGGCCCGCCGGACGGGGGCGCACCGGTGGGGGTACCGCTGGGCGCGTCGGTGGGCGTTCCGCTGGGCGGCGTACCGCCACCGCCGGGGCCCCCGGGCCCGCCGGAGCTCATGGCCTCGTAACCCGAGTAGACCCCCAGGGCATCGCAGTGCCAGATGTCGACGGCCGCGTGCTTCACCGGCTTGCAGGTGTCGGAGTCGATCACCTTGAGCCGGAGGGTGAGGGGGATGCCCTCCTTGTCCTCGGTGATGTCCTTCCGGAACTTGTCGGCGTCGATGTAGTACGGCCCTTCGGTGGTCTCCGAGGTGAGCCGGTAACACTCCTCGCCCTGTCCGCCGCCGGACTTCTTCGCGCCGGCCGTGTCCTCGTCGGCGGACGCGTTGGCCACAACGCCCGCCCCGATCCCGGCGGCGACGATCGCCGCACCCCCGGCGAGCACCATCCTGCGGCGCGTCATGTCCTTCTTGTGTGCTGGACCTTGAGTCTCTGTCATGAGCCGTGAGGCTAGGCGGGGGAGCTGGGAGGGGCGTGGGTGTCGGCTGTGCGTTGCTGTGAGTGGGGACCGGGACTCGCGACCACGCCTGCCGGGAACGGCGAACAGCCCCCGGCCTGTCCGGCCGGGGGCTGTTTCACGTGGAACCAGGAGAAGGAGCAGGCGGCTACTTCTCCGTCTTTTCCTTTGCCGTCGCCGCAGGCTTGCGCAGCTGGATGTTCAGCTCGCGCAGGCGGGACTCGTCCAGCTCCGTCGGGGCGCCCATCATCAGGTCCTGGGCGTTGCCGTTGAGCGGGAAGGCAATCGTCTCGCGGATGTTGGGCTCGTCGGCCAGGAGCATCACGATGCGGTCGACGCCCGGGGCGATGCCGCCGTGCGGCGGGGCGCCGAGGCGGAAGGCGCGGAGCATGCCCGCGAACTCGTGCTCGACGGTCTCGCGGTCGTAGCCGGCGATCTCGAAGGCCTTGAGCATCAGCTCGGGCTCGTGGTTACGGATGGCGCCGGAGGACAGCTCGATGCCGTTGCAGACGATGTCGTACTGCCAGGCGAGGATGTCCAGCGGGTCCTTCTCCTCCAGGTCCTTGAGGCCGCCCTGGGGCATCGAGAAGGGGTTGTGCGAGAAGTCGATCTTGCCGGTGTCCTCGTCCTTCTCGTACATCGGGAAGTCGACGACCCAGCAGAACCGGAAGACGCCCTCCTCGAAGTGGCCGGCGCGCTTGGCGGCCTCCACGCGGACGGCGGACATGATCTTGGAGACCTCGTCGAACTCGCCCGCGCCGAAGAAGACGGCGTGGCCGGGGACGAGGGACAGACGCTCGGTGAGGGTCTTGATGTCGGTCTCGGTCAGGAACTTGGCGATCGGACCGGCAAGGGTGCCGTCCTCACCGACGCGGACCCAGGCCAGGCCCTTGGCGCCGTGCTGGACGGCGTAGTCGCCGAGGCCGTCGAAGAACTTCCGGGACTGGCCCGCGGTGTCCGGGACCGGGAGGGCACGGACGTGCTTGCCGGCGAACGCCTTGAACTCCGAGTCGGCGAAGATGTCGGAGATGTCGACCAGTTCCAGCTTGGCGCGCAGGTCCGGCTTGTCGTTGCCGTACTTCAGCATCGACTCGCGGAACGGGATGCGCGGGAACGGCGAGGTGACGTGGCGGCCGTTGCCGAACTCCTCGAAGAGCTCTGTCATCAGCTTCTCGATCGGCCGGAAGACGTCCTCCTGCTCGACGAACGACATCTCGACGTCGAGCTGGTAGAACTCGCCGGGCGAACGGTCGGCGCGGGCGTCCTCATCGCGGAAGCACGGCGCGATCTGGAAGTAGCGGTCGAAGCCGGAGATCATCAGCAGCTGCTTGAACTGCTGCGGGGCCTGGGGCAGGGCGTAGAACTTGCCCGGGTTCAGGCGGGACGGGACGACGAAGTCACGGGCGCCCTCGGGGGACGTCGCGGTGAGGATCGGGGTCGCCATCTCGTTGAAGCCGAGGGCCACCATCTTGGAACGGATGGAGGCGATGACGGCCGAGCGCAGCATGATGTTGCGGTGCATGCGCTCGCGGCGCAGGTCGAGGAAGCGGTACTCCAGGCGCCGCTCCTCGTTGACCCCGTCCTCGGCGTTGATCGTGAAGGGCAGCGGGGCGGCCTCGCCCAGCACCTCGACCTCGGTGACCTCGATCTCGATCTCGCCGGTCGGGAGCTCCGGGTTGACGTTGTCGGCGCCGCGCGCGGAGACCTTGCCGTCGATCCGTACGACGGTCTCCTTGGTGAGCTTCGCCAGGGCCTCGTTGCCGGGGGTGCCGGGACGGGCGACGAGCTGCACCAGACCGTAGTGGTCGCGCAGATCGATGAAGAGGATGCCACCCAGGTCTCGGCGATTGTGCAGCCAGCCGCTCAGCCGGACGTCGGTGCCGACGTCAGAGGCGCGGAGCTCGCCGCAGGTGTGGGACCTGTACCGATGCATTCTCGTTCATCCAGTCTTCGCGGTTCGGGGTGGATTCAGCCTCCCCAGGCTACCGCCCGCACCCGCACGGAATCATTGACATTGACATTTCAAGATCATCCGGAGTGCGACGGGCGGGCGGCGGACCATGCCCGGACGGGCCCTGGGCAGCGATCCTCGGTGGCGTCCACGGAGCAGATCTTCTTAAATTGGGGCAATGCGCACCGAGGACGTCCTGGCCGCGACCGCGACCGGCCTGTGGCGCTGGGACAACGGAACCGGGACCGTCACGCTCGATGCGGAGGCGGCCCGGCTGCTCGAGCTGCCCGCCGCTGCCGGTGTCTTCCATGAGTCCGCGGTGCGTTCCCGTTTTCATCCGGTCGACTGGAACGAGATCTACGGGGTGGTGAATCTCGCGGTCGCCGAGGGCACCCTCGCCGAGGCCCGGCTGCGGATCGTGGACGAAGGCGGCCGGGTGCTGCGTACCGTACGCAGCCGTTCCAAGCCGCTCCCTCCCGAGGAGCCGGGCAGCACGGCCTATGTGCTGGTCGGCACCCTTCAGGAGGTCGCCGAGCCGCAGCCCGGCACCACCGGGGCGCACACCCCCATCACCGGTGACTGGCGCCGCTCCCGCGAGGCGTTCCTGCTGGACGCGGGCCGGGCGCTGGCCGAGGCCCGGTCGACCGAGGAGGTGCTGCGGGTCGCCGCCTCGCTCTCCATGCCCGGATTCTCGCCGGACGGCCTGGCGGTCTTCGGCATCGCGGGCGAACGGCTGACGATCATCGGGCACCACCATCGCGCAGGCCGAGCCGGCGCGGGTCGCGGCGGCCCGGCAGCAGCTGCGGGAGCTGCTGCACGACTGGGCGGATCCGGAGCAGGTCGACGCGGCGGTGCTGATGATCTCCGAGATGGCCACCAATGTCCTCGTCCACACGGACGGGGACGCGCTGATGGCCGCCCGGGCGACGGGGGAGCACGGTGAGCGGCGGCTGCGGGTGGAGGTGGCCGACGGCAGTGATGAGCTGCCGGCAAGCGGCGGCCCGGGGAGATGGCTTCCAGCGGACGGGGGCTGCTGCTGATGGAGATGCTCGCCGATGCGTGGGGGGTGGATCCGCGGGGGGCGGGGAAGTCGATCTGGTTCGAGCTGTACGAGTCGGGGCCGGGGGCAGGGGACTGAATCGGGTCCGGGCTCTCCGCGTGGACGGTTCTGTCCTCAGACGGCGGACGGGCCGGAACGCTCTCCGCGCAGTTCGCCGAGAATGCCGAAGGCCGCCGCGCAGGCCGGTACCGCGAGCAGCATGCCCAGCAGGCCCGCCACGCTGGCGCCCGCGGTGATCGCGATCATGATGGTGGCGGGGTGCATCTGGACCGTACGGCTCTGGATCATCGGCTGCAGTACATGGCCCTCCAGCACCTGCACGGCGAGCACGATCCCCAGTGCCCATAGCGCGATCACGAATCCCCGGTCGGCGAGCGCGACCAGGATCGCGACCGCGCCGGAGAGGAACGCCCCGAGGTAGGGGATGTAGGCGCCGACGAAGACCAGCGCACCGAGCCCCACCGCGCCCGGCACACGCAGGATCAGCAGACCGGCCGTGATGCAGACGGCATCGATCAGCGCGATGAACGTGGTGCCGCGCATGAAGCCCTGGACGGCTTCGAAGGCCCGCCGCCCCATGGCCTCGACCAGGTCCCCGGTACCCCGCGGGGCGACCGAGTGGGCGAGGTCCACGGCCTTGTCGGAGTCGCGCAGGAAGAAGAAGGTCAGCAGGAGGGCGAGGACGCTGGTCGCGATCAGCGAGCCGATCAGGCTGATCCCGGAGAGGAGCCCGCCCGCGGCGCTCGCGCCGAACTTCTCGACGAGCTTCTGGGCGTTGGCGACGAGGTCGTCCACATTGGTGTTCTTGCCGATCCCGAAGTGGTCGATGATCCACTGCCCGGCGTCCTTCAGCGACCGGACGATCTGGTCGCCGGTGTCGACGAGTGCGGTGACGACGATGTATCCGGCGCCGCCGACCACCGCGACGAGCAGGGCACAGGTGAGTCCCGCGGCCACCGAGCGGTTCATTCCGCGGGCGGTCAGCCGGCGGTGGACCGGGCCGAGCAGCGCCGTACCGAGCAGCGCGAGCAGAACGGGGGTGACCGCGGTCTTGAAGATGATGCACAGCCAGACGGCGACCGCGGCGACCCCGGTGACGAGGAGAACGACACCGCACCACGCGGCTGTGCGCCGCGCGCCGTCGGGCAGGAGGGGCTCTGGGGTCTGCACCCTCCCACCCGATCACGGCGCGGGTGTGATGTCCCGCTTGCGAAGCCGTACGGGTGACGGACTGTCACACTCCGGCCGCGGATGTCACATTCCGTGGACGGCGGGCACCGTACCGAGGCGGCCGGCCTGGAAGTCCTCGAATGCCTGCTTCAGTTCGGCCTGGCTGTTCATCACGAACGGCCCGTAGTGCGCCATCGGCTCACGGATCGGACGGCCGCCGAGCAGGACGACCTCCAGGTCCGGGGTGTTGCCGTCCTGCTTCTCGTCCGCGCGGACGGTCAGCGAGGAACCGGACCCGAAGACCGCGGTCTGCCCCATGTGGACAGGACGGCGCTCCGCACCGACGGTGCCGCGCCCGGCGAGCACGTACGCGAGTCCGTTGAAGTCCTCGCGCCACGGCAGGGTCACCTCGGCGCCGGGACGGACGGTGGCGTGGATCATCGTGATCGGGGTGTGGGTGATGCCGGGGCCCTCGTGCCCGTCGAGCTCACCGGCGATGACGCGGAGCAGCGCGCCGCCGTCCGGGGAGGCGAGGAGCTGGACCTGGCCGCCGCGGATGTCCTGGTAGCGGGGGGCCATCATCTTGTCGGCCTTGGGCAGGTTCACCCAGAGCTGGAGGCCGTGGAAGAGACCGCCCGACATCACGAGGGACTCCGGCGGGGCCTCGATGTGGAGGAGGCCGGACCCGGCGGTCATCCACTGGGTGTCGCCGTTGCGGATGGTTCCGCCGCCACCGTTGGAGTCCTGGTGGACGAAGGTTCCGTCGATCAGGTACGTGACGGTCTCGAAGCCGCGGTGCGGGTGCCAGGGGGTGCCCTTCGGCTCTCCGGCCGCGTACTCCACCTCGCCCATCTGGTCCATCATGATGAACGGGTCGAGGTACTTGTAGTTGATCCCGGCGAACGCACGGCGAACCGGGAAGCCCTCGCCCTCGAATCCGCTCGGCGCCGTGGTGACGGCGAGCACGGGACGGGCCGTGGCGTCGCCAGAGGCGGCGACCTTGGGCAGGGTCAGTGGGTTTTCGACGGTCACTGCGGGCATGGGAGCCACCTCCGGGATTGTCCTGAGCCCAATTTAGTTGAATGGTGAACATCCCGCAAGGCGTCATTCATTCCCGCACCGCCCACGACAACGAGAAGGGGCCCGTACCGATCGGTACGGGCCCCTTCCGGAAGACTCGGACGTCAGCCGTACATACGGCGCATCGCGAAGTCGACCATCTGCTCCACGGCCTTGGCGTCGAAGACCATGCGGTGCTCACCCTCCATGTCGAGGACGAAGCCGTAGCCGGTCGGCAGCAGGTCGATCACCTCGGCCCCGGTGATCACGAAGTACTTGGACTCCTTGCCCGCGTACAGCCGCAGCTCCTTGAGCGTGGTGAACATCGGGATCACCGGCTGCTGGGTGTTGTGCAGCGCGAGGAATCCGGGGTTGTCGCCGCGCGGGCAGTAGACCTTCGACGTCGCGAAGATCTGCTGGAAGTCCTCGGCGGACAGCGAGCCGGTGGTGAAGGCCCGCACCGCGTCCCCCAGGGACGGCGGCGAGGGCTCGGGATACAGCGGCTGCTCGCCGTAGCCGCCACCCATCTGCTGCTGTGCGCCCGGGTTCTGGTCGTAGCCGTACATACCGCAAAGAGTAATCGGACACATCAGGCCCTTGAGGGGTTGCGTCTTATTACTGACGGGTAGCATCATCGGAGAGGTCAGCTGATATACGCACCGCCAGCTCGTCGCCCGCCCGGCCCACACCCCTTCCCGGGGTGCTGCACGCCACTGCTATTGATTACGGAGCCTTCCCATGGGGCACTACAAGTCGAATCTCCGCGACATCGAGTTCAACCTCTTCGAGGTGCTCGGGCGCGACAAGACGTACGGCACCGGCCCGTTCGCCGAGATGGACGTCGAGACGGCGAAGAGCATCCTCGACGAGGTCGCCCGCCTCGCGGAGAACGAGCTGGCCGAATCCTTCGCCGACGCCGACCGCAACCCGCCGGTCTTCGACCCGGAGACCAACACCGCGCCGGTCCCGGAGACCTTCAAGAAGTCGTACCAGGCGTTCATGGACTCCGAGTACTGGCGTCTGGGCCTGCCCGAGGAGATCGGCGGCACCACCTCGCCGCGCTCCCTGATCTGGTCCTACGCGGAGCTGCTGCTCGGCGCGAACCCGGCCGTCTGGATGTACTCCTCGGGCCCGGCGTTCGCCGGCATCCTCTTCGACGAGGGCAACGAGGCGCAGAAGAAGATCGCCGAGATCGCCGTCGAGAAGCAGTGGGGCTCGACGATGGTGCTGACCGAGCCGGACGCCGGTTCGGACGTCGGCGCGGGCCGCACGAAGGCCGTCGAGCAGGAGGACGGCTCCTGGCACATCGAGGGCGTGAAGCGCTTCATCACCTCGGGCGAGCACGACATGTCCGAGAACATCATCCACTACGTGCTGGCCCGCCCCGAGGGCGCAGGTCCGGGCACGAAGGGCCTCTCGCTCTTCATGGTCCCGAAGTTCCACTTCGACTGGACCACCGGCGAGCTGGGCGAGCGCAACGGCGTGTACGCGACGAACGTCGAGCACAAGATGGGCCTCAAGGCGTCCAACACCTGCGAGATGACGTTCGGCGACCAGCACCCCGCCAAGGGCTGGCTGATCGGTGACAAGCACGACGGCATCCGCCAGATGTTCCGCATCATCGAGTTCGCCCGCATGATGGTCGGCACGAAGGCCATCGCGACCCTGTCGACCGGCTACCTGAACGCGCTGGAGTACGCCAAGGAGCGCGTCCAGGGCACGGACCTGTCGCAGTTCATGGACAAGACCGCCCCCAAGGTCACCATCACGCACCACCCCGACGTGCGCCGCTCGCTCATGACGCAGAAGGCGTACGCGGAGGGCATGCGCTCCCTCGTGCTGTACACCGCCTCCGTCCAGGACGCGATCCAGGAGAAGGAGACCGCGGGCGAGGACGCCAAGGCGCTGCACGGCCTCAACGACCTGCTGCTCCCGATCGTGAAGGGCTACGGCTCCGAGAAGTCGTACGAGCAGCTGGCGCAGTCGCTCCAGACGTTCGGCGGCTCCGGGTATCTCCAGGAGTATCCGATCGAGCAGTACATCCGTGACGCCAAGATCGACACGCTGTACGAGGGCACGACGGCGATCCAGGGCCAGGACTTCTTCTTCCGGAAGATCGTCCGCGACCAGGGTGCCTCGCTGAACACCCTCTCCGAGGAGATCAAGAAGTTCCTCGCGGGCGCCCAGGGCAACGAGGAGCTGTCCGGTGCGCTGGACTCGCTCGCCAAGGCGGCCGTGGACCTGGAGGCGATCGTCGGCACGATGATCACCGACCTCACGGCGACCGGCGAGGACGTCAAGAACATCTACAAGGTGGGCCTCAACACCACCCGCCTGCTGATGGCCTCCGGCGATGTCGTCGTCGGCTACCTGCTGCTCAAGGGCGCGGCCGTGGCGGCCGAGAAGCTGCCGGCCGCCTCCGCGAAGGATGTCGCCTTCTACCAGGGCAAGATCGCCGCCGCGAAGTTCTTCGCCGCGAACGTCCTGCCGGGCGTCTCCGCCGAGCGCGCGCTCGCCGAGTCCGTCGACAACTCGCTGATGGAGCTGGACGAGGCCGCTTTCTAGCCTCCGGCCCACCGGATACGACAACGCCGCCGCCCGAGACCGCTCGGGCGGCGGCGTTGTCATGTCCCTATGATCGGCATCCGAGTCCTGAGGGGGAGGTCCACACGTGAGTTCCACCGGAGCCGCACGGTCCACGCGGCGTACCCGGGCCGGGGTCATGGCCGTGCGGGCTGCGGCGGCCGCCTGCGCGACGCTGCTCCTCGCAGCCTGCGGAGGCGGCGCGGACGCGGGTTCCGGTGGCGACGCCAAGGCGGCCTGGCTCGCCGAGGACCAGGTCAAGGCAGTGCTGCCGGACCAGGCCGCGATGCCCGGCTGGCAGGTGACCGAGCGGCCGGCCTCGGGCTCCATGGATACCAAGTTGATGGTGAGCCAGTTCTGTCCCGGTGCGGGCACCCAGGGCTGCGAACGCTCCCGCTTCTTCGGCTCGGCCGCCTTCCGGCGCGACGACGACAAGGCCGAGGCCCGGTTCTGGCTGCTCACCTACCAGGACGAGCTGGACGCCAAGGCCGCGTACGAGGTGCTGTGGCGGGACGCCTGGCGCAAGTCGGGCACCGAGAACGTCGATCTCGGCACGGTGGGCCGGCAGCGCGCCGCCTCCGCCGGACCGGCCGGGCGGCACGGCGAAGCGGTCACCGGCCAGATCCGGGTGGGCACCGCCATCCTCTGGATCGGTGCCTCCGGGTCGACCGTGGCCCCGGACCGGCTCGACAAGGACTTCCCGAAGCGCATCGCCGCCCTGTTCGCCGAGCGCGCGCAGCAGGCCCAGAACGGCGACAAGCCGTCCGCGGCGCTCGACCGTACGTGACAACCATCGCCCCAGGAGGCGGTATGAAGAACCAGCAGAGGTGCATACGGGGCGCGGTGGCCGGGGCGGCGGCGCTGTTGCTCGTGGGCTGCGGCGGCGGGAGCGGCGACGGCAGCAAGGCAGCGGCGCTCGACAGCGGGCAGGTCGCCTCGGTACTGCCGGACGCGAAGGCCGTACCGGGCTGGCGGATGTACCTGGAGCCGAAGGCCCTGGAGCCGGTGCCCGACTACCCGCCGCCGGTCTGCAGGACCACGAGCAAGGAGAAGCGGGAGACGGCCTGCGGCAAGGCCACGGCCTGGGGCTCCTCGGCCTTCGTTCGGAAGGCCGACGCGACCACGCTGGACTTCTGGGCCCTCGCCTACAAGGACGAGAAGGCGGCGGACGCCGCCTACGACGCCCTGGCCGAGTGGTACGGCGGGGACCGGGTCGGCCAGAACGCCGAGAGGGTGGACCTCGGCAGCCCGGGCGACGACCGGGAGGCCAACCGCGCCGAGGTCGGCACCTTGGGCGGTCCGGCCACGATCACGCAGATCCGGGTCGGCACGACCGTCCTGGGTATCAGCACCGCCACCCAGGGCAAATCGGTCGTCCCCGACAAGCAGGTCAAGGCGTTCGCCGCCATGTTCGCCGAGCGGGCACAACAGGCCCAGAACGGCGACAAGCCCTCCGCCGCGGTCCCCGGCCACTGAGCGGGCGACCATGTACGGCGCCCGCGGCGGCCGGTCGCGGACGACGGTGATTCCGGCCGGTCCGGCCTCGTTACAGTGAAGAACATGAGTTCCTCCCTCCGCTTCGACCGCGGTCACACCGACGATCTGATGGCCTTCCTGATGGCCTCCCCCTCCCCGTACCACGCCGTGGCCACCGCGGCCGAGCGGCTGGAGAAGGCCGGATTCCGACAGGTCGAGGAGACCGCGGCCTGGGACGGCACCAGCGGGGGGAAGTACGTCCTGCGCGGCGGTGCGATCGTGGCCTGGTACGTGCCGGAGGGCGCCGCGGCGCACACTCCGTACCGGATCGTCGGGGCGCACACCGACTCGCCGAATCTGCGGGTCAAGCCGCTGCCCGACACCGGGGCGTACGGCTGGCGGCAGATCGCCGTGGAGATCTACGGCGGGACGCTCCTCAACACCTGGCTCGACCGGGACCTCGGTCTCGCCGGCCGGATCTCGCTGCGCGACGGCACGCACCGGCTGGTGAACATCGACCGGCCGCTCCTGCGCGTCCCGCAGCTGGCCGTGCATCTGGACCGTTCGGCCAACTCCGACGGCCTGAAGCTCGACCGGCAGAAGCACATGCAGCCGATCTGGGGGCTCGGGGACGTCGAGGAGGGCGACCTGATCCGCTTCGTCGCCGAGGAGGCGGGCGTCGACGCCGAGGACGTGACCGGCTGGGACCTGATGCCGCACGCCGTCGAACCGGCCGCCTACCTGGGCCGGGACCGTGAGCTGCTGGCCGGGCCCAGGATGGACAACCTGCTCTCCGTGCACTCGGCGACCGCCGCGCTCGCCGCCGTCGCCGGGCAGCCGGACGCCGAACTTCCGTATATCCCGGTCATGGCCGCCTTCGACCACGAGGAGAACGGCTCGCAGTCCGACACCGGCGCCGACGGTCCGCTGCTCGGCACGGTCCTGGAACGCTCGGTGTTCGCCCGCGGCGGTACGTACGAGGACCGTGCCCGCGCCTTCGCCGGGACCGTCTGTCTCTCCTCGGACACCGGTCACGCGATCCATCCCAACTACGCCGAGCGCCACGACCCGACCCACCACCCGGTGGTCAACGGCGGACCGATCCTCAAGGTCAACGTCAATATGCGGTACGCGACCGACGGCAGCGGCCGGGCCGTGTTCGCGGCGGCGTGCCAGAAGGCGGACGTGCCGTGGCAGACGTTCGTCTCCAACAACTCGATGCCGTGCGGCACCACGATCGGGCCGATCACCGCCGCCCGGCACGGCATTCAGACCGTGGACATCGGCGTCGCGATCCTGTCGATGCACAGCGCCCGCGAACTGTGCGGCGCGGACGACCCGTATCTGCTGGCCAACGCGATGACGGCGTTCCTGGCGCCCTGAGTCTCCGCCGCCCCGACCGCAGCCCCGGGCATGGTCGTTGCCGGGCCGGGTACGCGATCCGTACACCGGCCCGGAACCACCGGGCCGTCGAGGAGGCGGGATTCATGGGACTCGGAGGATGCATCATCCTCATCGGTGCCGGGGCGATACTGGCCTTCGCCACCGACTGGAAGATGGACACCGTCAACGTCGACCTGGTCGGCTGGATCATGATGATCGTCGGCATCATCGGGGTCTTCGTCTACGCAAGCATCGCGCGGCGTCGCCGGATGGTCGTGCCGCCCAGTACCACTGTCGTGTCCGAGGACGAGCGCCGCTACCCCTGACTCACAGCGCCGGTCAGGTCGCGCCCCGCCGACCGGGCGTGACCCGTCGTCGGCCCCTCGGAACCCCCGATATTCTGGGACATGTCCCGAGCCCCACCTCGGGCGCATCCCGCCCGGAAGGGGAGACACGCGTGGAGTTCCGGTTGCTCGGCACCGTCTCCGTCGACACACTCACCGGGCCGCTGCCGCTCGGCCCCGCCAAACGCCGCAGCCTGCTCGCCGCGCTCCTGCTGTCCGCCAACACGCCGGTCTCCATCGCCCGGTTGACGGACTGCCTGTGGGACGACACACCGCCGCTGCACGCCCGTGGCGTCATCCAGGGGCATGTGTCCCGGCTGCGCGCCCTCCTGGTGGGCGCGGACGCGGAGGCGTACGGGGTGGAGCTGGTCACCCTCGGCGCCGCGTATCTGCTGCGGGTACCGGAGACCCTGCTGGACTCCCAGCGGTTCGAGGAACTGCTGATGCTGGCGCGGGAGCAGCGCAGCCCCGCCGACTCCGTACTGATGCTCAAGGATGCCCTGTCGCTGTGGCAGGGGCCGGCGCTCAACGGCGCGTTCGCCGGTCCGCCGCTCCAGGCGGCCGCGCACTCGCTGGAGGAGTCACGGCTGGCGACTGTCGAGCAACTGGCCCTCGCCTACACGATGTTGGGGGAGCACGGCCGGGCGGCATCGGCGCTACGGGCGGAAGCGGTTGCGCATCCGATGCGGGAGTCGCTGGCGGCGGCCTTGATGACGGCGCTGTACCGGGCGGGTCGTCAGTCGGAGGCACTGGACTGGTTCCACCGCACGAGGCGGCTGCTCGCCGATGAGCTGGGGGTCGACCCGGGGCACGAGCTCGCCGATGCGTACGCGCTGATCCTGCGCGGCGACCCCGGGCCGGACGCCGGACGGGACACCGCACCGGACGCCCGACGGAACACGGCCGACGGCCCGGCAGCGCCGATACGCGGTCCGGTCCGGCTGCGCATCGGCTCCGGCAGTGGCACGGGCGGCGGGAGCGGTCACGGCAACGGCAACGACACGGGCATCGCCACCAGCAACGGGGCTGTGTCCGTGGCCCGTCCGGTGGCCGAGCGCCGGGCCGAGCCGGATACGGGGGCCGAACCGGCCGACCGCCCGGGCGCCTTGATCAGCGGTACGGGGGACGGGGCGGGAGCCGGTGCGGCCCTGATCCCCGGTCCGCCGTCTCCCCGTCCCCTCCCCCCACCGCCCCTCGTCGGCGAGCCGCACCCCACCGATCTGCTGCCCCGCGCACCCCGCGGCTTCCACGGGCGGGGCGTCGAACTGGCCGCACTCACCCGGGCCGCGGCCGGCGAGGCGCCTGTCTGTCTGGTCACCGGACCGGCCGGTGTGGGAAAGACCGCGCTGGCCCTCCAGTGGGCGCACCGCAACCCCGCCGTCTTCCCGGACGGACGGCTCTTCGCCGATCTGCGCGGGTTCAGTGACACCGGTGAGCCCGCACTCATCGAAGTGCTGCGTGAGTTCCTGCTGGCGCTCGGCGTCGCGCCGCGCCGCGTCCCCGAGTCCGTCCCCGCCGCAGCGGCGCTCTTCCGTTCCCTGACCGACCGGCGCCGGCTGCTCGTCGTCCTCGACAACGCCCGCGACTCCGCCACGGTCAGGCCACTGCTGCCGGGCGGTACCGACTGCGTCACGCTGGTCACCAGCCGGCACCGGCTGGAAGGCCTCATCGCCTCGGACGCGGCCCGTCCCGTTCCGCTCGACATACTCGAACCGCAGGACAGCACGGCCCTGCTGGCCGGTGTCCTCGGCGAGGAACGGGTTTTCGCCGAACCGGTGGCGGCCCGCCGGCTCGCCGGGCTCTGCGGGGGCCTGCCGCTCGCCCTGCGTGTCACCGCGGCCCGGCTGGCGGGGCGTCCGCACTGGACGCTGGCAGAACTGGCCGACGAACTGGCCGACGAGCGCAGCCGGCTGACGTACCTCGACGTGGACGACACCGGTGTCTCGGCCGCGCTGCGGCTGACCGTGCAGCAGCTGCCGCCGGACGCCGTCCACCAGTTCGTCCGGCTCGGCCACCACCCCGGCAGCCACTTCGACCCGTACACGGCCGCCGCACTCGCCGGCACGGACCCGATCGTCGCGGCAGCGGCGCTGGAACGGCTCGCCACCGCCCACCTCGTCACCGAGACGGCACCCGGGCGCTGGGGGCTGCACGATCTGGTACGCCTCTACGCCCGCGGTCTGGACCCCGCGTCCGGGTCCGAGGCCCTCGTCGGTGTCCTCGACCACTACATCGCCACCGCGCTCGCCGCCGCCGACACGGCCGAACCCGGCGGTGAGCCCTGCTTCGTCCTGCCGGACGACTACCGCCGCCCCGCCGCGACAAGGGACTTCACCGACCGGGCGGCGGCGATGCGCTGGCTGGCCACCGAACGCGACGACCTGGCCCTGGCCGCCGTCGCGGCCAGGGCCGCCGGGCTCGACGACCGGGCCTGGCGGATCATCCTGCTCCAGTGGCCGCAGGTGGTGTGGCGGGTACGGGACAGCTGGGCCCCGCTGCTGGAACTGGCGCTGGACTCCGCCCGCACCGAGAGCGATCCGTACGCCGAGTCGCGGGTGATCAATCTGCTGGGCTGGGTGCTGACCGAGGAGGGCAGGACCGCCGAGGCCGTCACCCTGCTGGAGCGCTCGCCCGGCCTCGCCCGGCAGGCCGGTGACCGGCTCGGCGAGGCGACCGCGCTGATCAACCTGGCCGTCGTGCACGCCGAAGAAGGCGCGCTCGACATGGCGCTGGAGGGCTGCGGACAAGCCGTGGGCCTGGCCCGCGAAGAACGCGACGCACACACCGAGATGCTCGCGCTGCAGCACCTCGCCCGGATGCAGCTCGCCGCGAACCGGCCGCAGGACGCCCTCGACTCCGCCCGGACGGCGCTCGACCTCGGGCCCGAGCACGAGGAGGCCGCACGCCGGGTGCTGCTGCTGACCATCAGCGGTGAGGCGCGTCTGGCGCTCGGCGAGGAGAGCGAAGGCATCCGGTTGCTGGACCGGGCAGCCCGGGAGGCGGAGCACGCCGGTTACGACGAGGGAGCGGTACGGGCCCTCGAAGCGTTGCTGCAGGTCACGGCGGAGTCGGAGTACCGCAAGCGGTACGAACAGGCGGTCCGGCGGCTCGCCGACGACGAGTGAGCCGCGCCCCGGCGCAGCGACGTGAGGGTGAGGGGCCCGGACGTCAGCCGGACGTTAGCGGGACGGCAGCAGAACATGAGCGGCGGACCCCAGACTCATGAATGTCAGCAGGTCAGAGGCGCTCGCCAAATGACCCGGCGTTCGCCTCACCGTCACACTCGGGGGAATTTCCATGAGTACGTTCCGCAACCGCACCACCGTCCTTGCCGCTGCGACCACCGCCGTGCTCGCCCTGGCCCTCACCGCCTGCGGTGGCGACGGTTCCGGCACGAAGTCCGCCGGCCCGGCGGAGAACAACTCCGCATCGGCCGCCTCTTCGTCCGAGTCCGCGAAGGACACCGGCACCACGGCGGGTGGCGACACCACAGCGGACACCGGCACCACGTCGGGTGGCGGCACCGCGAAGAACACCAGCGCCTCGAAGGGCAGCGGCACCGCGAAGGACTCCACCGGATCCGCGGCCGCCCCCGTCTGCACCACCAAGGACGTCAAGATCACCGCCGCCTACCAGGGCGGCCCGCCCTACACCCACATCGTCCTGACGGCGAAGAACACCTCGGGCCACAAGTGCGAGATGAAGGGCTTCCCCGAGATCCAGTTCCTGGAAAGCCACAAGGAGAACGTGCCGGCGGTCGCCAAGAGCAAGCCGGCCGCCGCCGTCGTGCTCAGCTCCGGCGCACCGGCCTACGCGCTGGTGAAGGTGTCGGACGGTGGCAAGGACGAGGCCGGCGAGCCGGTGACGGCCTTCTCCGTCGTGCTCCAGGGCGGCGGCGGCCAGGCCGCCGTGCAGTCACCCGGTGCCTCCGGCATCTTCGCCGACCCGGCGAAGGCGAAGACCGGCTACTGGACGTACGAGCTGCGCAACGGCGCGGACGACTTCTGAGCGGTCGGGTCCCGAACCATCAGGACCCGAACCGTCAGGCCTGCTCGTCCATCCCTGCCAGCACCAGCGGCAGCCGGGGCGTTCCTTCCGCACTCACGCGGACGGGGACGCCCCAGTCCTGCTGGTGGACATGGCAGGCCGGGTACTCGTTCTCCGGGTCGTCGTCGCAGGACGCCGCCATCGCGGACACATGCAGGACGCCCTCGGTGACGCCGTCGGCCAGGACCAGGTCGCGGAACAGATCGGTACCGGGACCGGAGCCCTCCGCCAGCAGCTCGGGCGGGGTCGCCGAGACCAGCAGCCGGGTCGAGGGGCCGTACCGGGTGTCCAGCTTCTGCCCGGCGGGCGCCTGGAAGACCACATCGAGCCGGAGCGTGCCCGGGGCGATCTCGGTGGCCGCGCGCTGCGTGTGGTGCGCCTGGCCGGCGACGCGTACGGCCTCCTCCGGGAGCCGCAGCCGGGTCAGCCGGTGCCGGGCGGACTCGACGACGACGAGATCGCCTTCGACCAGCACGGCATCGCTGGGCTCGCGCAGATCCGTGGCCAGGGTGGTGACCTCACCTCTCGCGGGGTCGTAGCGCCGCAGCGCGTGGTTGTACGTGTCGGACACGGCGACGGACCCGTCAGGCAGCGCGGTCACGCCCAGCGGATGCTGGAGCAGGGCCTGATCTGCGGCACCGTCGCGGTGTCCGAAGTCGAAGAGGCCGGTGCCGACGGCCGTACGGACGGCGAAGCCGGTGCCGTCGCGCTCGACGTACCGCAGGGCGGACGTCTCCGAGTCGGCGACCCACAGCCGCTCCCCGTCAGCCGACGTGGCGAGACCCGAAGGCTGGGCGAACCAGGCCTCGTCGGCCGGCCCGTCGACCAGGCCCTCGTTGGTCGTGCCCGCCGCGACCCGCACGGTCTCCGTCGCGGGGTCGTACGTCCACAGCTGGTGCACGCCCGCCATGGCGATCCACAGCCGGTCCGCGAACCAGGCGACGTCCCAGGGGGATGAGAGGTCGACCTCGCGGGCCGGGCCGGTCGTCGGCGAACCCTGCCACCACTGGCGGCCGGTACCGGCGAGGGTCGTCGTCATCCCGGTGGTGAGGTCGAGGGCGCGGATGGCGTGGTTGACGGTGTCGGCGACCGCGATCCGGCCGTCGGGAAGCACGGCCAGCCCCTGCGGCTCGGAGAACCGGACCTCCTCGGGCCCGCCGTCGGCAAATCCCCTGTCCCCCGTCCCGACGTGACGGCGAACCGTTTCACTGTCACGTTCGATCTCGACCAGGCGGTGGCGGGTGGTGTCGGAGACGAGGAACCCGCCGTCGGGCAGGAGCAGGGCCTTGCCCGGGAAACGCAGATGCGTGGCGACCGGCTCGGGCGCGACGTAGGGGCCGTCGCCGCGGCGCAGCGTGCCCTTCGCGCCGTGCTCGGCCTCCAGCTCCTCGACCAGCTTCGCGATGGCGTGCGCATGGCCCTCGCCCGCGTGCTGGGCGACGACATAGCCCTCGGGGTCGATGACGACGAGCGTGGGCCAGGCCCGTACGGCGTACTGCTTCCACGTCGCCAGTTCCGGGTCGTCGAGGACCGGGTGGTGGACCTCGTACCGCTCGACGGCATCGACGACGGCCTGGTGCTCGGCCTCGTGAACGAATTTCGGCGAGTGCACACCGATGATCACGACGGTGTCGCGGTGCTTCTCCTCCAGCTCACGCAGCTCATCGAGGACATGCAGACAGTTCACACAGCAGAACGTCCAAAAATCCAGGATGACGATGCGCCCTCGCAGGTCAGCGAGGGTGTACTGCTGGTCGCCTGTATTGAGCCAGCCGCCCTTGCCGATCAGCTCGGGGGCCCTGACGCGTGCACGTGTTGCCATGTGAACAGTCAACAACACCGTGGCCCGCACGCATTCCGGAGGGTCTTGGAGGAACCTGTGAGCCATGAGATTCCTGGTGCGTGAACGGCTCTTCGCCGTCGGTGACGACTACTGGATCGAGGACGCCGACGGCCGCAAGGTCTTCCTCGTCGACGGCAAGGCCATGCGGGTGCGTGACACCTTCGAGCTGAAGGACACGCAGGGCCGGGTCCTGGTCGAGATCCGGCAGAAACTGCTCAGCCTGCGCGACACGATGCTCATCGAACGCGACGGCGAACAGCTCGCCAGGATCAAGCTCAAGCGGCTGTCGCTGCTGCGCAACCACTACCGGGTCACGCTGGTGGACGGCACCGAGCTCGATGTCAGCGGCAAGATCCTGGACCGTGAGTTCGCCATCGACTACGACGGGGAACTGCTGGCCCAGATCTCACGGCGTTGGCCGGCCGTCCGGGACATGTACGGGATCGATGTCGTACGGGAGGACGCCGACGCGGCACTGCTCATCGCCGTATCCGTGTGCGTCATCGTGCTCGCGGACAAGGAGCACGATGACTGACCCCGGCGTGTTTCACGTGAAACGTGACTACTTGCCCGTCTGTGGCCCGGCCGGCCCCAGGCGGCGGTCCTTGAGCGCCGGGAACTGCTCGCGCGTGGCGGCGACCTTCGACGGGTCGAACTCCACGGTGAGCACCTCCTCGTCCGCGCCCGCCTCCGCAAGCACCTCGCCCCAGGGGTCGACGACGATGCTGTGTCCGGCCTGCTGGATTCCGGCGTGGGTGCCCGCGGTGCCGACGGCCAGGACGTACGACTGGTTCTCGACGGCGCGGGCCTGGGCCAGCAGCGTCCAGTGGGCGCGACGGCGCTCCGGCCAGCCCGCCGCGACGATCAGCGTCTCGGCGCCCGCATCGACCAGGCCGCGGAACATTTCCGGGAAGCGCAGGTCGTAGCAGGTGGCGAGGCCCAGGGTGGTCTGCGGCAGGGCGACCGTGACCAGCTCCTCGCCGGCGCCCATCATGACCGCCTCGCCCTTGTCGAAGCCGAAGCGGTGGATCTTGCGGTACGCGGCGGCCCGCTCACCTTCGGGTGTGAAGACGAGCGCGGTGTTGTAGAGGGTGCCGTCGGCCGCACGCTCGACGAAGGAGCCTGCGTGCAGCCAGACCCCGGCGTCGGCCGCGGCCTTCGCCATGATGTCGTGGGTGGGCCCCTGGAGCGGCTCGGCCTCGTCCGCGAAGGCGGTGTACGCGAACGCGCCGACCGGCCAGAGTTCGGGAAGAACCACCAGATCCGCACCGCGCTGGGCCGCGATCAGCGAAGCCGCGCGTTGCCTACGGGAATTGACGGATTCGTCCGGGTCTACTGCGATCTGGATGAGGGAGGCGCGCACACTACCACCGTCCTGGCATTCGAGCCGTCAACACGGGCCTACGATCGTCACACGAAAGCACTGCCGGGGTGCCTGCTCGCAGCGTAACTTAGCGATCGAACCTCCCACGCAGCCCGCCGCCCGCGCCCAGCACTCCAGCCCATGCACCGCAGAACCGCACGAGGGGTCCCGTGACCGTCCATCCCAGCCTCCAGACCTACGCCGATGCCTGGACCCACTCCATCGAGTCGATAGCCGAGCTGGTGAAGCCGCTCGCCGAGGGAGAGTGGAACCGCCGTACTCCGTGCCCCGCCTGGTCGGTGCGTGACATCGTCTCGCACGTCATCGGCATGGAGTGCGAGCAGCTCGGCGACCCGCGTCCGATCCACACGCTGCCGCGCGATCTCTACCATGTACAGAACGACTTCGCCCGCTACATGGAGATGCAGGTCGATGTGCGGCGCCACCACACCGCGCCGGAGATGACCTCCGAGCTGGAGTACACGATCATTCGCCGCGCACGTCAGCTGCGCAACGAGACACGTGACCCCGAGACCATGGTCCGGGCGCCGCTCGGCGCCGAGCAGACCCTCGAACTGGCGCTGCGGATGCGGGCCTTCGACGTCTGGGTGCATGAGCAGGATCTGCGGGCGACGCTGGGGCAGCCCGGCAATCTGGACTCCCCCGGCGCTTCTGTCGTCCGGGACACCCTGCTCGCCGCGCTGCCGAAGGTGGTCGCCAAGGACGCGGGTGCACCGGCCAATTCGGCGGTCGTGCTCGATGTGCACGGGCCGATGGAGTTCCTGCGCACGGTCAGGGTCGATGCGGAGGGCCGCGGTTCGGTGGACGGTTCGCCGTCGCTCGGACCCGCAGTGACACTGGCGATGGACTGGGAGACGTACTTCCGCCTCGCCTGCGGACGGGTGCGGGCAGGTGCGGTCGTGGACCGGATCAAGGTCGAGGGCGACCAGGATCTGGCGGAGGCGATCCTGCAGAACTTCGCCGTGACGCCGTAGCGCCACCGTGGTCGGCGGCGCCCGTCGTGCGAGGGCGGGCGCGCCGCCGATCAGGCGCGTTACACGGGTACGTGCACGGCTTCCACGCGGCTGACCACATGGTGGTCCCGCTCGCGGTGCGTGGCCCGGGAGTGCAGCCGCAGAATCTGTACGACGCCGAGCGCCTCCAGTACGAAGACCGAGGCGAACGCGATCCGGTAGTTGTCACCGGTCGCGTCCAGCAGCACGCCGACGGCGAACAGCGTGGTCATCGAGGCGATGAAGCCGCCCATGTTCACGATGCCCGAGGCGGTGCCCTGGCGCTCCGGCGGGTTGGCGGGCCGTGCGAAGTCGAAGCCGATCATCGAGGCGGGACCGCACGCGCCGAGCACCACGCACAGGACGATCAGCAGCCACATCGGCGCACGGTCGCCCGGGTAGAAGATGGTCGACGCCCAGAGCAGGGCCGTCACGGTGACCGTCCCGAGGGCCAGCGGGGCACGGGCCGCGTGGTGGCGGGCGATGATCTGCCCGTAGACCAGCCCGAACGCCATGTTGGAGAGCACCACCAGGGTGAGCAGCTCACCGGCGGTGGACCGGCTCAGCCCCTGCGCCTCCACCAGGAACGGCAGCCCCCACAGCAGCAGGAACACCATGGCCGGGAACTGCGTGGTGAAGTGCACCCACATCCCGAGCCGGGTGCCGGGCTCCCGCCAGGAAGCGGCGAGCTGCTTGCGTACGTAGGCGGCGCCCGCATGCTCGACGGGCGGCGGCTCGTGGCCCTCGGGGTGGTCCTTCAGGAACAGCAGAAGAAGCACGAGGACGAGAACCCCGGCGGCTGAGCTGGCCACGAAGGTGGTGGTCCAGCCGAATCCGTGCAGGGCCCTCGCGATGAAGAGCGTCGAGACGAGGTTGCCCGCCATCCCGAAGAGCGCGGCGACCTGCCCGATCAGCGGACCGCGCCGGGCCGGGAACCAGCGGGCACCGAGCCGCAGCACGCTGATGAAGGTCATCGCGTCGCCGCAGCCGAGCAGCGCCCTGGACGCCAGCGCCATGCCGTACGAGGGGGAGAGCGCGAAGCCGAGCTGCCCCAGGGTGAACAGAACGGCCCCGAGGGTGAGGACCCTCTTGGTGCCGAGCCGGTCGACCATCAGGCCGACGGGTATCTGCATGCCCGCATAGACGAGCAGCTGAAGGATGGAGAACGTGGACAGCGCGGAGGCGTTGACGTGGAACCGGTCGGCGGCGTCCAGTCCGGCAACACCCAGGCTGGTGCGGAAGATGATGGCGACGAAGTAGACGGCGACACCGATGCCCCAGACCCACGCGGCACGCCGGCCGCCGGGTGGATCTCCGGGCAGGGACAGGGTGGGAGCGGCGGCAGAACTCACCGGTCCTCACCCCTGACCAGCACCTTGACCCGGCTGACATGACGCCGCACGACCTGCGCGGCACCGTCCGCGTCACCGGACCTGATCGCTTCCAGCAGCTCACCATGCTCGGTGATGTTGGCGGCGATCCTGCCCGGGTGCGCCTCCATCACGGCGACGCCCATCCGCAACTGCCGGTCGCGCAGCTGGTCGTAGAGGCGCGAGAGAATGTCGTTGCCCGCGTTGCGCACGATCTCGGCGTGGAAGCAGCGGTCCTTCACGGACACGGCGGCCAGATCCCCGGCCTCGGCCAACTGCCGCTGCTCATCGAGAAGTTCCTCGAGCCGTCCGATCAACTGCGCAGAGGCGGGAACGGCCTTGCGGGCCGCGAACTCCTCGACGAGCAGCCGGGTCTCCACCACGTCCGCGATCTCCTGCGCGGAGACGGCGAGAACGAGAGCACCCTTCTTCGGATACAGCTTGATCAGCCCCTCGACCTCCAGCCGCAGCAGCGCTTCACGCACAGGCGTACGGGAGACACCGACAGCCTCCGCGAGATCACCTTCGGTGAGGAGCGTGCCGCCTTCGTAGCGGCGGTCCAGGACCGCCTCCTTGATATGGGCGTAGACGCGCTCGGCGGCGGGGGGCTGCTTGACGGAAGATTTCACGGCCGACTGCGCGGCGGACTTCGCAGGGGGCTTCACGGCTGGGGGTGCGGCAGGCATGTACACAGCATAGATACAACATGCGTACATGATGAAAGCCGTCCGGGATCCGGACAGGTTCGGGATGGGCGCCACCCCAGGACCCGAACCACGCTTAGCTCCGAAATTGCCTCAGGAATCAGCACATCCTTCCCCCGGTCCCATGAGTCTCACCACCGAGCGGCACCCTCATGTGGCCGCATTCCAGGGGCATTTGGAGCGTTCAAGTTGAAAATCGGCATTAAGGGCATAAACCGCGTTTCCGCCACTGCCACCGTGGCCCTCACCGCGGGTGCCGTCATCGCGGGCAGCGTGTTCGCCTCCACGGCGCAGGCCGCCACGCCTCCCACCCCCACGATCACCGCCAAGGGCGGTTACGTGATGAACAACGGCACCGCGAAGACCCTGTTCAGCAAGGCCGCGGACACCCGTCGCTCCACCGGTTCCACCACCAAGATCATGACCGCCAAGGTCGTCCTGGCCCAGAAGAATCTCAACCTGGATTCCAAGGTCACGATCCAGAAGGCGTACAGCGACTACATCGTCTCCAAGGGTGCCTCGTCGGCCCGCCTGATCGTGGGCGACAAGGTCAGCGTCCGCCAGCTGCTGTACGGCCTGATGCTGCCGTCCGGCTGCGACGCCGCCTACGCGCTGGCCGACAAGTTCGGCTCCGGCACCACCCGCGCGGCCCGCGTGAAGTCGTTCATCGGCAAGATGAACGCCCAGGCCAAGTCCCTCGGGCTGAAGAACACCCACTTCGACTCGTTCGACGGCATAGGGAACGGCTCGAACTACTCGACGCCGCGCGACCTGACGAAGATCGCCAGCAGCGCGATGAAGAACTCCACGTTCCGCGCGGTCGTGAAGACCAAGTCGACCAAGCAGAAGGTCACCACGAAGACCGGTGGCTACCGCTACATGTCGTGGTCCAACACCAACACGATGCTCAGCAGCTACAGCGGCGCCATCGGCGTGAAGACCGGGTCCGGCCCGACGGCCAAGTACTGCCTGGTCTTCGCCGCGACCCGTAACGGCAAGACGGTCATCGGCACCGTTCTCTCCTCCACGAGCGCGACCACCCGTTCCGCGGACATGAAGAAGATCATGGACTACTCCTTCAAGAAGTAGTCCGGCCCGGCAACGCACGCAAAGAGGGGGCCCGCGCCATGCGGGCCCCCTCTTTCTGTGCCGGAGGATGCTCAGTCGAGACAGAACTCGTTGCCCTCGATGTCCTGCATGTTGATGCACGACTCGTTGTCCTCGTCGGCATACAGCACCTTCGTGCACACCGCGCCGAGCGCCACCAGCCGATCACGTTCGGCCTCAAGCACGGCCAGCCGCTCCGCACCCACGAGCCCGGTGCCGGCCCGCACGTCGACGTGCACCCGGTTCTTGGCGACCTTGCCTTCGGGAACGCGCTGGAAGTACATGCGCGGGCCCTCACCCGTGGGATCGGAGCACGCGAACCACGCACCCCGCTCCTCGGGCGGCAATGAGTCGTTATAGGCGTCCCAGGAGTCGAACCCCTCCGGCGGCGGAGGTGCGACGTACCCCAGCACCTCGCACCAGAAACGGGCGACACGCTCGGGGTCCGCGCAGTCAAAAGTGATCTGGATCTTCCTCACCGATGCCATTCGGCCACCCTAACAGCGGGCCTCCGCACACCAGTTCCCCATTATTGAGCCCGGGATTCCGAGCGTCCTTCTGGACACTTACGGCACCTCGACGCTCGCCCACCCGGGGCGTCGGCGTCTCCCCGCTCAGCGAAGACCGCGCTTCTTGCGTTCGGCTTCGATCAGCTCCTCCATGAGTTCCTCCGGGGCCACCATGTACTCGGTGTCATCGAGGGCGTCGTAGTCCTGGGTGCTCATCGGTAGGCCGAGCTCGGCGAGTTCGGCGGCCAGTTGTGTGAACGCGATTCGCTCGTCGGGCTCGTCCTGGTAGCTTGCCCGCTCGGCGGCGACCCCCTCGGTCAGGGTGAGACCGACCAGGCCCCAGAAGGTGAACTCGGTGTCCAGCTCCATGAGGTGCCAGGCACGATCCCCAGGTTCGTCGGGGTGCAGCCAGTAGCCAATCCACCCCTTTCCGCCCTTCGCCACGAGTTTGACGTACTTGGCCATCTCCGCGGCTGCGGCGTTGACGGCCTGCATCTCCGGGTCCGCGAGTTCCTTTTCGCTCAGATAGCTGGTGTCCAGGAGCGGGTGGACCTCTCCCGCCTCGAAGAAGTCGAGGTCGAGAAGGTGGGTGAAGTCGGTGCGGCCTTCCCACTGCGCCAACAGCAGCACGCGCAGATCGTCGGGTATCGGACGGCCGTCCAGCCGCTCCCGGGAAAACCCGGCGAGCCGTTCGTCGTGCATGCGCACTCTCCAGAGGTCGAAGCGAGATCCTCGCGTCAACGTAACAACGGTGTCTGACAAGAGGCTGGACCCAGGGCGAGAGGGGCCGCCGTACCGCGCTGATGAGGTTCTGGGGCGATCCCGCAGCCGGCCTTGACCTCAAGTCCGCTTGAGATCCCAGAGTGTTCTGCATGAACACCGAAACCGCAGACATCAAAGCCATCGAACAGGTCGTCGCCACCGTCGAGCGCGCTCAGCGTGCCAAGGACGTCGAGGGCTTCCTCGCACTCTTCCACCCCGACGCCCTCTGGACGACCGGCCACGGCAAGGTCCTGATCGGCTTCGACGCGATCGCCGAGTTCACCCGCACCGTGCTGCCCGCGGCCAACTGGGAGGGTGAGATCACCTACGAGGCAGTGCACACGCAATTCCTGCGGCCCGACGTGGCGGCCGTCAAGGTTCGGCAGGTCTACCACTCACCGGAGGGCGAAACGGAAGGCGCTCCGCTCTACGTCATGACGAAGCAGGATGACGGAAGGTGGCTGCTGCACGCCTGCCAGAACACGGCAGTGTGGGTGGAATAGACAGCTCGAAGTCACGGACGGCGACGGCGCGGGGGACATCGCAGGCGACCTCCTCGCCCTCGCCGTTCCACCGCCGCGTCTACGGTCGCCGGCGCAGGCCCGCCGTGAAGCTGTCCCACGCGGCGGGAGCGAGGACGAGGAGCGGGCCGTCGGAGCGCTTGGAGTCACGGACGGCGACGGTGCGGGGTATGTTGCGCGCGATCTCGACGCACTCGCCGTTCGGCTCGCTGTAACTGGACTTCCTGAAGCGGAACTCGGTCACTCGTTCATCCCCTTGGCAATGCTCTCCATGACCCGCAGCGAGTCGTACGGTGACAGGCTCGTGGCGCAGGTGCGCGCGAACAACTCAGTGTAGGCGGCGCTCTCTTCGGCCCCCTCAACCCAGTTGGTGGACCGCAATCCGTCCATGTGCACCACGTCCAGAGCACCGGACTCTACGAACGACAGGATGTTGAAGGGCCCTCCACCGCACGAGTGCACCCCCGCCCTGAACGGAAGTACCTGCACGTCTACATTGGGCATCTCGGCCAGTGAGCACAGATGCTCAAGCTGTTGCCGCATGACCTGCGGGCCGCCAATCATCTGTCGCAATGCCGCCTCCCAGATCACCGCGTGAACTCGTAGCGGGTTGTCGCCATGCAGGCGCCGCTGGCGGCGTACTCGCACGTCGACCAGACGTTCGACCTCGTCGATCCGGTCGGGCGAGACGGCCGCGACGGAGAGGGCCCTCATGTACTCAGGTGTCTGGAACAAGCCTGGAATCAGAGCAAGTTGCCACGTACGCAGCCTGAGAGCCACGTCCTCCATAGCGATGTACTCGCGCAGGCTCCCTTGCGTCAGCGAGGTGGCCCACCAGCCCTTTGCCCTCCGCCGTTCCCGGTCCAACTTGGCCAGCCGAAGCAGAGCGTCCACCGTGTCCGGACTGTCAACTCCGTACGCCGCGCACAGCGCCACAACGTCGGGATCCCGGAACGGAACCCAGCCATGTTCCATCTTGGCGATCTTGGCCGCCTGAGCACTGAGTGCCTGCGCGGCCTGCGTCTGGTTCAGTCCGGCGGCTTCCCTGAAGCTCAGCAGCTGACTGCCCAACTGACGTGCAAGGACCGTGGACACACGGTTCCCCATGTCTGCGCGCGGCTTCGGCACAGCTCGACACCTCCTGTTGTCGGAGACAGTCTCCAACCGGCAGGCGGCACCTCACAATCACCCTGATGGGGAAAATTATCTCCGAGATGTTGTGTGGCATAGCTGGAATCGCTACGTTCGGCACACAGCCGCTCGCACAGCGGAATCAGTTGGCGGAAGTGCACCGCCCTGCCCCGCGCCGAAACCGGCGCCCCGCAGGTACGACATCGCCACCGCCCGCACCCACGGAGGCACACGCCCATGACCGCAGCCGAACAAATCTCCGTCCCCGAACCCGTCCTCCGCGAGGACCGGCTCGACTTCGCCCCCACCGCCCGCAGCGTCTCCTTCTCCCGGCGCCGTGCCGCGCGTCTCGTACGGGAGTGGGGACATCCGGGGCTGGCCGGCGACGCGGCCCTGCTGGTCAGCGAGTTGGCGACCAACGCGTTACTGCACGGCGCCATCAGGGGGCGGCTCTTCCGCGTCCACCTCACGCTCAGCGCGGCCACGCTGCGCGTCGCGGTCAGTGACCCGCGAGGCGAACGGCTGCCCGGGCTGCGCGAGGCCGGGGACGACGAGTGCTACGGGCGGGGGCTCCTGATCGTCGCGCGGATCGCGGACCGCTGGGGCGTCGAGCCGCGCTCCGTCGGCAAGACCGTGTTCGCCGAACTCGCCCTGCGGCAGGGGCCGGAGATGCCGATGGGCCCGCGCGAAGCCGTTCGCGCGGGCCCATCTCGTACAGGTACCGAAGTGACTGCTACGCCCAGGTGATCAGGCGCTTCGGCTGCTCCAGGATCGCGGCGACGTCCGCCAGGACCTTGGAGCCGAGCTCACCGTCGACCAGGCGGTGGTCGAACGACAGAGCCAGCGTGGTGACCTGACGGGGCTTCACCTTGCCCTTGTGGACCCACGGCTGGAGCTTGATCGCTCCGACCGCGAGGATCGCGGACTCGCCCGGGTTCAGGATCGGCGTCCCCGTGTCCACGCCGAAGACACCGACGTTGGTGATGGTCACCGTGCCGCCCGCCATCGCGGCGGGGGACGTCCGGCCCTCGCGGGCCGTGGAGACCAGCTCGCCCAGGGACGCGGCCAGCTGCGGGAGCGTCTGCTCGTGCGCGTCCTTGATGTTCGGCACGATCAGACCGCGCGGGGTGGCGGCGGCGATGCCCAGGTTGACGTAGTGCTTGCGCACGATCTCCTGGTTCGCCTCGTCCCAGGCGGAGTTGACGTCCGGGTTGCGCCTGATCGCGACGAGGAGCGCTTTGGCGATGATCAGGAGCGGGTTGACCCGGACCCCCGCCATGTCCTTGTCTTCCTTGAGCTCCGCCACCAGCTTCATCGTGCGCGTCACATCGACGGTCACGAACTCCGTGACATGCGGCGCCGTGAAGGCGCTGCCGACCATGGCCTGGGCGATGGCCTTACGTACGCCCTTGACCGGGATACGGGTCTCGCGGGCGCCCACCGTGGTGACCACGGCCGGAGCCGGGGCCTCGGGAGCGGGGGCGGCCTCCACGGCGATCGGCGCCGGGGCCTGTGCCGGTACGGGCGTGGCCGCCGCGTGCACGTCCTCGCGGGTGATGGTCCCGCCCTCGCCGGTCGGGACGACCGTCGCCAGGTCGATGCCCAGGTCCTTGGCCAGCTTGCGCACCGGCGGCTTGGCGAGCGGCCGGCTCTCCCGAACGGCCACGGCGCCGTGGCCGTTCATCTCGCCCTGGATCGCGGCCGCGGCAGCGGGCACCGCCGCCGTGGCGCCCTTGCGAGCACGCCGCTTGGTCGAGCTCTCGGAGACGCCGTACCCCACCAGGACGGGCTGACGGCCCTTGGGAGCCTCGGGCTCCGGTTCCGGCTGCGCGGCGGCCGGCTCAGGAGCCGGCGCCGCGTCACCGCTGCCCGGCGCCACGTCCACCGCGATGATCACCTGGCCGACGTCGACGGTCGTGCCCTCGGGGAAGCGCAGCTCGTGCACCACCCCGTCGAACGGAATCGGCAGCTCCACGGCTGCCTTGGCCGTCTCGACCTCGCACACGACCTGGCCGTCGGTGACGGTGTCGCCGGGCTGTACGTACCACTTGAGGATCTCGGCCTCGGTCAGTCCCTCGCCCACGTCGGGCATCTTGAACTCACGGAAGCGAGCAGCGTTGGAAGTGTCGGTCATCGTTGTCACGCCCCAGTCCTCAGTACGCCAGCGAGCGGTCGACGGCGTCGAGCACACGGTCGAGACCCGGCAGGTACTCGTCCTCCAGCCGCGCCGGCGGGTACGGGACGTGATAGCCGCCGACCCTCAGCACCGGTGCTTCCAGGTGGTAGAAGCAGCGCTCGGTGATCCGGGCGGCGATCTCGGCCCCGGAGCCGTAGAACACCGGCGCCTCGTGGACCACGACGAGCCGGCCGGTCTTCTCGACCGAGGTCTGGATGGTGTCGAAGTCGATCGGGGACATCGAGCGCAGGTCCAGGACCTCGATCGACTTGCCCTCCTCCTGGGCGGCCGCGGCCGCCTCCAGGCAGACCTTCACCATCGGGCCGTACGCGACGAGCGTGAGGTCGGAGCCCGTACGCGCCACTGCGGCCCGGTGCAGCGGGCCAGGGATGGAGTCGGTCTCGACCTCGCCCTTGTCCCAGTAGCGGCGCTTCGGCTCGAAGAAGATGATCGGGTCGTCGCTCTGGACGGCCTGCTGCATCATCCAGTAGGCGTCGCTCGCGTTCGAGGGCGAGACCACCTTCAGGCCCGCGACGTGCGCGAACAGAGCCTCGGGGGACTCGCTGTGGTGCTCGACGGCGCCGATGCCGCCGCCGTACGGAATCCGCACGACGACCGGCAGCTTGATCTTGCCGAGCGCCCGGGCGTGCATCTTCGCGAGCTGCGTGACGATCTGGTCGTACGCGGGGAAGACGAAGCCGTCGAACTGGATCTCCACGATGGGCCGGTAGCCGCGCAGGGCCAGGCCGATCGCCGTACCGACGATGCCGGACTCGGCGAGCGGGGTGTCGATCACCCGGTCCTCGCCGAAGTCCTTCTGGAGCCCGTCGGTGATCCGGAAGACCCCGCCCAGCTTGCCGACGTCCTCACCCATGATGAGGACCTTGGGGTCGGTGTCCAGGGCCTTGCGCAGCGACTCGTTGAGAGCCTTCGCAATGGACATCTTTTCCATGGCCATGGCTAGTTGCCCTCCTCGGCGAACGATGCCTGGTAGGCGGCGAACTGGGCACGCTCCTCGTCGACGAGCGGGTTCCCGTCGGCGTAGGCGTGGTCGAAGATCGCCATCCGGTCCGGATCGGGCATCGCCCGTACCGCTTCACGCACCCGCTTGCCGAGGGCTTCGCTCTCCTCCTCCAGCGCGGTGAAGAACGCCTCGTCGGCGGCCTGCTGCTTCTCCAGGTAGGTACGCAGCCGCAGGATCGGGTCCTTGGCCTCCCAGGAGGCCCGCTCCTCGTCCGCCCGGTACTTCGTCGGGTCGTCGGAGGTGGTGTGCGCGCCCATGCGGTAGGTGAACGCCTCGACGAGCGTGGGCCCCTCCCCCCGGCGGGCCCGCTCCAGCGCCGACCTGGTGACGGCCAGACAGGCGAGTACGTCGTTGCCGTCGACCCGGACGCCGGGGAATCCGAAGCCCTGCGCGCGCTGGTAGAGCGGGACGCGGGTCTGCCTCTCGGTCGGCTCGGAGATCGCCCACTGGTTGTTCTGGCAGAAGAAGACGACCGGGGCGTTGTAGACCGCGGAGAAGGTGAAGGACTCGGCGACGTCTCCCTGGCTGGAGGCACCGTCGCCGAAGTACGCGATCACGGCCGAGTCCGCACCGTCCTTGGCGACGCCCATGGCGTAGCCGGTGGCGTGCAGGGTCTGCGAGCCGATGACGATCGTGTACAGGTGGAAGTTGTTGGTGTTCGGGTCCCAGCCGCCGTGGTTCACGCCGCGGAACATCCCGAGCAGATTGGTCGGGTCGACGCCCCGGCACCAGGCGACACCGTGCTCGCGGTAGGTCGGGAAGACGTAGTCGTCGTCGCGCAGGGCCCGGCCGGAGCCGATCTGGGCGGCCTCCTGGCCGAGCAGCGAGGCCCACAGGCCCAGCTCGCCCTGGCGCTGCAGAGCGGTGGCCTCGGCGTCGAAGCGGCGGGTCAGGACCATGTCCCGGTACAGACCGCGCAGCTCTTCGGCGGTCAGGTCGATCTGATAGTCCGGATGCTCCACCCGCTCGCCCTCGGGCGTCAGCAGCTGTACGAGCTCGGGCTCGGAACTCTGTGGCGTCTTCGCGGGCGTCTTAGCGGGCGTTTTCACGGCGCTGGTCCGCTTGCTGCTGCGTCGCGGTTTGCGCGCGGCAGTGCTCTCCACGGTCACGTGCGTGCTCCTCCGTCGGTCCGGCCCCCGGGGTCTGCCGGGAAGCCAGTGCGGCTCGCCTGTGTCCGTACCCGTGCACGGGGTGGGTGCCGCTCGGTCCGGGAACAGGCGTGACAGGTGCCCCGGCGAGCGCCCTGCCAAAAGCACGTTACCCAGTACGCCGCATAACTGCGAAACCCTATCTGACCTGCGATTTTGCTTGGATTTCCAAGTAAATCGAAAAAGTCGGGAACTCTCGCTGGTCACAGCACTGGGAACAGCCTTGCAGGCCGCCGGAACAACGGCACGTTATCCCGCCGTTCGGCGGCAGGGAAGAGGCGAGTGTGTGAGACTGCGTTTTGTGCGCGAACAAGGAAAAATCACCGTTTTTCTGCTGGACGACCACGAAGTCGTCCGGCGCGGAGTCCATGAATTGCTCTCGGTCGAGGACGACATCGAGGTCGTCGGCGAGGCCGGCACGGCGGCGGACGCGCTGGTCCGTATCCCCGCGACCCGGCCCGATGTGGCGGTGCTCGATGTGCGGCTGCCGGACGGAAGCGGGGTGGAGGTCTGCCGGGAGATCCGTTCCCAGGACGAGAACATCAAATGCCTGATGCTGACCTCGTACGCCGATGACGAGGCGCTCTTCGACGCGATCATGGCAGGCGCGTCGGGATACGTACTGAAGGCGATCCGCGGCAACGAACTGCTGAACGCGGTACGGGACGTGGCGGCCGGGAAGTCGCTGCTGGACCCGGTGGCGACCGCCCGGGTGCTGGAGCGGCTGCGCGACGGCAAGAAAGGCCGGGGTGACGACAAGCTCGCCGGTCTCACCGATCAGGAGCGCAAGATCCTCGATCTGATCGGGGAGGGGCTGACGAACCGGGTCATCGGCGAGCGGCTGCACCTCGCCGAAAAGACGATCAAGAATTATGTCTCCAGTCTGCTCTCCAAGCTGGGCATGGAACGGCGCTCGCAGGCCGCCGCGTACGTGGCCAGGCTGCAGGCGGAGAAAAAGGGCTGAACGCCGCGTGGTGACAGGGCCGGGACGTGCACGGAGCGGCCGCGGTCCCCGGTGATCCTTCGGGACTTTGGTCCCGGACCACCTGGGGCCGCGGCCTCTTTTTTACGGCCTCCCCGGTGGCGGAGAGTGGAGAGCATGCCCTCTGAGGAACTCCACGCGATCGAACTGCTCGGCCGCGTCCCGTACGGCCGGCTGGCGACGAGCATGCGGGCCCTCCCGATACTGGCGGTGGCCCGCCACATCGTGGTCGACGGCCGCGTCGTCCTGCGGATGCACAGCGGCCTCGGCTACCACGAGGCCTGCGACGGCACGGTCGTGGCATACGGAGCGGACAACTTCAACGCCGCGTCCTCGGGGGACGACGGCGAGCTGTGGTCCGTGCAGTTCACCGGCCCCGCCGAGATCGTGCACCCGACCCCCGAACAGCGGGAGCACTTCGGCGCCGCCCCCTTCCAGGTGAACGGGGAGCCGTTCGCCCCGGCCTACCTCGGGGTCGACCCGCACTTCGTCTCCGTGCACACCCTGGGCTTTCACGCAAGTCAACTGATCCGCAACGCAGCGTGATCTAACATCTGGCGAGTGCCGCGCTCATCTGTAACCCTTCCGTCTGCTCCGCCGCCGGGCGAGGTGCTGTGCTCGTCCGTGCCCCGTCCGCCCGTTCCTCCGGTGGACGAGGTGCTGCGCCGCTACCCGGATGCCGGTGAGCCCCTCACCTGCAAGCCCGTCACCCAGGGCCTGCTCAATCACGGCTACCGCGTCTCCACCACCCGCGGCTCCTACTTCCTCAAGCATCACCTCGACGACTCCACCGGCGACCGTGCCACGATCGTCCGCCAGCACCGCGCCACCCAGCGGCTGCAGTCACTCGGCGTGCCCGTCGCGCCGCCCGTGGAGGACACCGAGGGCGACACGGTCACGGAGATCGGCGGCCGGTGCTACGCCCTGCACCCCTGGGTCGACGGACTGCACCGGGCCGGCGCCCAGCTCACCGCCGCCCAGTCGCAGCGGCTCGGAGCGCTGCTCGGGGCCGTGCACACCGGGCTCGAACAGGTCATGGAGACGGGCACGGGACTCGCAGGGCGGTCCAGCGGCTACCGGAGCCCCGACCCCGCCGACACCTTCGCGCTGATCGACGACCTGCTGACGGCCGCGCGCGGGCGCCGCCCCCGGGACTCCTTCGACGAACTGGCCGAGCACCGCCTCCTGGAGCGGCGCACCCTGCTGGAACAGCACGCCGACCGCAGGCCGCCCACCCCCGACATCCCGGCCACCGGCTGGGTGCACGGCGACTTCCACCCGCTGAACGTCCTCTACCGGGGCACGGACCCGGTCGCGATCCTCGACTGGGACCGGCTCGGGGTCCAGCCGCGCGCGGAGGAGGCGGTACGGGCCGCGGCGATCTTCTTCGTACAGCCGGCCGGGAAGCTGGAGCTGGAGAAGGTACGGGCGTACGCGGGGGCGTACCGGCGGGCGGCCGGGGCGGGGGCCGCGGAACTGGCCGCGGCGGTGCACCGGGTGTGGTGGGAGCGGCTCAACGACTTCTGGATACTGCGCTGGCGGTACTGCCTGCACGACCGAAGGGCCGACCCGCAGTTCCCTGCGGTGTCGGCCCTGGCGGTCTGGTGGACGCGTGAGTACGAGGCGGTGCGCGAGGCGTTCACAGGGTGAGGCCGCCCCGTGCGGGCCGTCCGGGGTTAAGGGGTGGTGCCCGCCGTGGTGCCGGCCCCCGTGGACGTGCCGGTGGTGGTCCCGGCGGCCTCGCCACCGGCGCCGCCGTCGGCCGTACCCGTACCGCCGTCGGCCGTACCCGTGCCTCCGTCAGCTGTCCCGGTACCGCCGTCGGCCGTACCCGTGCCTCCGTCAGCTGTCCCGGTACCGCCGTCGGCCGTGCCCGTGCCGGCGTCGGTGCTGCCACCTGTGGCCGGTGCGGACGGCTCGGTCGACGGCGGCTCGGACGACTCGCTCGGGGTGACCGGCGGGGTGTAGGACTGCTGCGGCGGCGTGTTCTCCTGGTTGCCGGTGGAGTTCTCCGGCTGCTGGCTCTCCTCGCTCTGCTCGTCGCTCGGCGAGGGCGAGCTCTCCGTCTCGGACGGCGAGCTGGAGGTCTTCGTGGGCGTCTTCTCGCGTTGGTTGTCGTTGCTGTTCGCCGCGTTGACGGCGATGGCGACACCGGCCCCGATCGCGATCAGCGCGAGCACGACGAACAGCCACAGCTTGCCGCGGCCGCCACCGCCCTGGTGTCCGCCTTCATAGCCACCGTCGTCGGGGTTCATCGGCGGCAGGATCGGGCCCTGCGAGGTGTCCCCGTGCTGCGGGTGGCTCATCGCCATCGTGCCCCCGGCGATGCCCATGGCCGGGGTGTGTCCGCCTTCGTGCATCGCGACCGGGCCGGTGTTCCACGTACCCGTGTGGCCGCCCTGCACCTGAAGCATCTGCAGGCCGTACTGGACGAGGCCGCGCATCTCCTCGGCGCTCTGGAACCGGTCGTCCGGGTCCTTCGCGAGCGAGCGCATGACCAGCCCGTCCAGCTCCGGCGGCACCGCCTCCAGGACCTCGGACGGCGGGACCGGAATGTCCTGCACATGCTGATACACCACGGAGAGCGGCGTCTCACCCGTGAACGGGGGCCGCAGTGCCAGGAGTTCGTACAGCAGGCAGCCGGTGGCATAGAGGTCGGAGCGGTGGTCGACGGCCTTGCCCAGCGCCTGCTCGGGGGAGAGGTACTGCGGCGTGCCCATGACCATGCCGGTCTGCGTCATCGTCGACTGCGCGCCGTGCAGCGCACGGGCGATGCCGAAGTCCATCACCTTGACCGCACCCGAGTTCGTGATGATCACGTTGGCGGGCTTGATGTCACGGTGCACGATGCCGTGCTGGTGCGAGTACGCGAGGGCTTCCAGCACCCCCGAGACAATGATCAGCGCCTGCTCGGGCGGCGGGGCCTCGGCATTGAGCAGCAGATCGCGGATGGTGTGGCCCTCGACGAGCTCCATCACGATGTAGGGGACGGTCTGGCCGCCCACGACGTCCTCGCCGGAGTCGTACACGGCGACGATCGCATGGTGGTTGAGGCCCGCGACCGACTGTGCCTCGCGCGTGAACCGGGCCTTGGAGACCGGGTCCTCGGCGAGATCGGAACGCAGGAGCTTGACCGCGACCGTACGTCCCAGCCTGACGTCCTCGGCCGCGAAGACCTCCGCCATGCCGCCCCGGCCGAGCCGGTGGGTCATCCGGTAACGTCCGTCACCGACGACGCCGCCGATGCCCCAGGAGTCGGTGCCATCCGAAACTCCGCCGCCGTTTGCTTCGGAATCGGGTGCCATCAGTCCTCGCCGTCGTATCTGTCCGCGCGTCCGCGGGTTCTCACGGTGTCTAGCTGCATTGCCACGTCACGCTACAGCCTCTGCCGGACACACCGTTTCCGAGAGGGACGGGTCATCCAACCGGCCGGCGTGCCGCGCGCGCAAATTCCATGCGGTTCCTGTAACGCTTCCGAGACGCTTCTTGTGCGTAGGGTCACGGAACGGGCACCTGGCTTGACGTGTCGTACCCCTCGGGCAGACTTGGCGCGTAGATAGGGATCATCGCGTCAGTCGCGCGCCGAGGGGGAAGCAAGTCATGAGCCAGGACGGCGCACACGGCGCTCAGGGGCGCTATGCGGGCGGTTCGGTCGCCGGCGGCCGGTACCAGCTTCGCGACCTGCTCGGTGAGGGCGGGATGGCGTCCGTATATCTGGCGTACGACTCCGCACTGGACCGCCAGGTCGCGATCAAGACGCTGCACACGGAGCTGGGCCGCGAGCAGTCCTTCCGTGAGCGGTTCCGGCGCGAGGCGCAGGCCGTTGCCAAACTGCAGCACACCAACATCGTCTCGGTCTTCGACACCGGCGAGGACGAGCTCGGCGGCGCGCTGATGCCGTACATCGTCATGGAGTACGTGGAGGGGCAGCCGCTCGGCTCCGTGCTCCAGGCGGACATCCGGCATTACGGTGCGATGCCGGCCGACAGGGCGCTCAAGGTGACGGCCGACGTACTGGCCGCGCTGGACACCAGCCACGAGATGGGCCTGGTCCACCGCGACATCAAGCCCGGCAACGTGATGGTGACCAAGCGCGGTGTCGTGAAGGTCATGGACTTCGGCATCGCCCGCGCCATGCAGTCGGGCGTCACATCGATGACACAGACCGGCATGGTCGTCGGCACCCCGCAGTACCTCTCCCCCGAGCAGGCCCTGGGGCGCGGGGTGGACGCGCGCTCCGACCTGTACTCGGTCGGCATCATGCTGTTCCAGCTGCTGACCGGACGGATCCCGTTCGACGCGGACTCGCCGCTCGCCATCGCGTACGCGCACGTCCAGGAGGAGCCTGTCGCGCCCTCCACCATCAACCGGTCGATCACCCCGGCGATGGACGCGCTCGTCGCCCGCGCGCTGAAGAAGAACCCGAACGAGCGCTTCCCGAGCGCCGCGGCGATGCAGGACGAGATCGCGCGCGTCCTGAGCGCGAGCGGGCAGACGGGCGCCCCGGCGATCGTCGCGGGCGGCGGCGCGCCGTCGAACAGCGGCTCGGGCGTCGGTTCGGCGGTCTTCCCGCCGGTCGACCAGTCCGCCCCGGCGCCGCAGAATGTCCAGACGCCGTACCAGCCGGGCCCGTACCAGTCGGGGCCGTACGGTCCGCCGACCCCGGCGCCCGCTCCGTCGTACGGCTATCCGCAGTCGGCTCCGACGTATCAGAGCCAGGCGCCGATGTCCCCGATGCAGCAGCAGACCCCGCCGCCCTACACGATCGCGCCGCAGACGCACTCCGGCTCCGGCGCGGGCGGCTCCAAGCGGAACATGCCGGTGATCGTGGGCTCGATCGTGGTCGCGCTGATCGCGATCGGCGGGCTGATCACGGTGCTCTCGCTGAAGGACGACCCGGGTACGGACGGCAACAACTCCGCGAATGAATCGCCGGCCGCGGGCGAGCACAAGGATCCGGAGCGGAACCGGACGATGAAAACCGAGGACTGCACGGACGCGATGGAGGACAACGACGACCCGAACAAGGTCGACGCACCGAGCTTCCTCTACAAGGACATCCTCTCGGCGAAGACGTGCGCGGACGCGGCGGGCTGGACCATCAAGCAGATCAAGGTGCCGGGGAACGCCTACGCGGAGGACCAGGTCATCGACCAGTTCCCCACCTCCGGGACTGCTGTGCCCAAGACGGGCGCACACTTCGAGCTGCGCATCGCAACGGGCGACCCGGCCTGACCGGACGCGTACCCGGGTACACGGAAGTGACGGCCCGGTACATGTGAGGGCGGGCTTCCCGGGCCGCATACACGTGCCGGCGCCTCCTGGGGGCTTCGTATGACCGAGATGCCGGACATACCGTCACATGTGACGCTGCCCTCATGGCTCCAGGACTTCTCCCTTCACGGTCCACGAGGTGCGTGGTCCATCTCATATTCTCGGCGGTCGCGACACTGGGGGCCGCGACGGGCGAGGCGCACGCGGACCGGCGCACCCCCGGCGGGACGCCGGGGGTGGTCAGCACCTCGGTGACGCCGCCCACGACCTCGTCGGCCGGACCTTCCACCCCGCCTTCCGCCATCCCCGGTGCCGAACCGTCAGGCAAGGGTTCGACCACTCCTTCGGCCGTACGCTCGGACATACCTACGACCACTCCCTCGGGGGGCGCCTCGGCCGCCCCCGCACCTCCGGCATCCCCTTCGCCCTCCTCCCCGGCCTCCGGCTCCCCCTCGGCCTCACCCCGCTCCGACCCCTCCTCCGACGCCGCGAACGCAGGGTCGCCGCCTCCCGAAGCGCAGCCCCCACTCGCCGGGCGCGAGGCCGGGGAGGGGCGACCGAGGCCCGGGCGGCAACTCCCGCCGTCGGAGCTCAGCCCCGCGGACAGTTCGTTCGACGAGCCCGACGCACGGCCCGCGGCGACCGACCCGGCGCCGGTGAACGCCGTGACACCGGCGGCGAGCACATCCCCCAAGGCCGGCCCGCTCGCTCCACAGGCCCTCGACGGGCCGTCCGTGGAACGGGTGCAACGGGTGTCGCTGGGCGCGGGAATCGCACTGATAGGACTGGGGCTGGGCTTCCTGGCATTCCGTTTGCGCCGCCCGAACTGAGACGAACCACAGGCCTCCCACCGCTCCGGCCGGGGCTTGCGTTGAACAACATACTCGGTATACATACTCAGTATGTCGATCCGTCACGGGCTACTGGCCCTGCTGGAGCGGGGGCCCCGATACGGCTCCCAGCTCCGTAGTGAATTCGAGTCGCGCACCGGCTCCACCTGGCCGCTCAACGTCGGCCAGGTCTACACGACGCTGAGCCGGCTGGAGCGCGACGGCCTGGTCGCCCAGGACGACGAGGACGACCAGGGACACGCCCTCTACGCGATCACCGACGACGGCCGCACCGAGCTGCGGAACTGGTTCGAGACACCCGTCGACCGCAGCAACCCGCCCCGCGACGAGCTGGCCATCAAGCTCGCCATGGCGGTCGGCGCGCCCGGAGTCGACATCCGGGCCGTCATCCAGTCCCAGCGCCTCCACACCGTGAAGGCGATGCAGGACTACACCCGCCTCAAGGCGCAGGCCCTCGCCGATGTCCCGGCCAACCGCGACGAGGTCGCCTGGCTGCTCGTACTCGAGCAGCTGATCTTCCAGGCGGAGGCCGAGGCCCGCTGGCTGGATCACTGCGAGTCGCGGCTGGTCCGCCTCGCCGAGGCCGCCGCCACGGAGCCGGGGCCCGAGGTACGTACGGCGAACCGCGCCCCGGCCCGCACCGCCCGCCCACGCACCCGGCGCTGACCACCAACCACCCGGAAACCGGCACGGCCCTCGGACCATCCACTTATGCATTGGGCGCCGCCGACACTGCCACGTACGCACCCGGCACCGGCCACTGACCGCTTCGGTCTCCGGCGCCGGTCCCACAGATCCGTTCCAAGGGGGAACCACCCACCATGTCCACGCGCGCCCCGTCCCGATCCGCGTCCTCGTCCGGTTCACCGTTGTCGGCCGACGCACCGGTGCTCGAACTCCGAGCGCTCAGCCGCACCCACGGCACCGGCATCGCCGAGGTACACGCCCTGCGTGGCATCGACCTCTCCGTACACGCCGGTGAACTCGTCGCCGTGATGGGCCCCTCCGGCTCCGGCAAGTCCACCCTGCTGACCATCGCGGGCGGTCTCGACACCGCGACCGGCGGCCAGGTCATCATCGAGGGCCAGGACATCGCCGGCCTCGGCCGCAAGGGCGTCGCCGCCCTGCGCCGCCGCAGCGTCGGCTACGTCTTCCAGGACTACAACCTGATCCCGGCGCTCACCGCCGCCGAGAACATCGCCCTGCCGCGCGAGCTCGACGGGGTCTCCGTGCGCAAGGCCCGCAAGGAGGCGCGGGCGGCGCTGGAGGAGTTGAAGCTCCTGGAGATCGCCGACCGGTTCCCGGACGAGATGTCCGGCGGCCAGCAGCAGCGCGTCGCGATCGCCCGTGCGCTGGTGGGCGACCGGCGCCTCGTGCTCGCCGACGAACCGACCGGGGCACTCGACTCCGAGACCGGCGAGGCCGTGCTCGCGCTGCTGCGCAACCGCTGCGACCAGGGCGCGGCCGGTGTGATGGTGACGCACGAGTCGCGGTACGCCGCCTGGGCGGACCGGGTCGTGTTCCTCCGGGACGGTTCGATCGTCGACCAGGCGCTCACCGCCGACGCCGACTCGCTGCTGGCCGCCGAGGGCGCCGAGTGAGCGTCTTCACGGGCTGGCGCGCCTCCCTCCGCATAGCCAGGCGCGACGCGATGCGCGCCAAGGGCCGCAGCGCACTGGTGGTCGCGATGATTGCCGTACCGGTACTCGGTGTCACGGCCGTCGATGTGACGTACCGCAGCATGACGCCGACCCTCGCCGAGCAGCTGACCAGCGAATTGGGTTCCGCCGACGCGCTTTTCAGCGACCAGATGATGGGGCCCATCGAGCAGCTCCCCGATGGGGGGATGAGCAACATTTACATGGGCGCCGACGACGCACCGCCCGTGGAGAACGCTGACCCGGTCGACGTCAGGACGACGTTCCCCAAGGGTTCGCGGGCGATCAGCATCCAGTCCGTCCCGGCGAGTGTCACCACCCGGTTCGGCGTCACGAACACCGACATCTTCGAGGTCCGGACGTCGGACAAGATGGCCCGCGGCAAGATCGACCTCGTGCGCGGCGCCCATCCGCACGGCAAGGACGAGATGGCCGCCACCGAGCCGTTCCTGAAGGAGACCGGGCTGCACGTCGGCTCGACCACCACCGTGCGCAACTCCGGACGGACGTACACCATCACCGGTGTGGTCGAGCTGCCCAGCGAGCTGAGGACCAAGGCGCTCTACGCCGACCCCGGTACGGTCATCGCGCCGTGGAAGGACAGGGCCGACCACGACAAGAAGGTGCTTCCGCCGAACGCCGGGTCCACGGACTGGCTGGTCAAAGGCCCCGCAGGGGTCGGTGTGACCTGGCCGCACATCATGGAGGCCAATGAGTCGGGCGTGCTCGTCACGTCCCGGCAGGTCGCCCTCGACCCGCCGCCGGACTCCGAGGTCCCGCTGATGGCCAGGAACCCAGGCACCGCCGACAGCGGCTCCGAGAAGCTCAGCCCGGAACTCGTCACCGTGATCGCCATGGCGGTCCTGGAGATCGTGCTGCTCGCCGGTCCGGCCTTCGCGGTCGGTGCGCGCCGCTCCCGCCGCCAGCTCGGCCTCCTCGGCACCTGCGGCGGAGACAGGCGCCACGTCAGGGCCGTGGTGCTCGGTGGCGGTCTGGTGCTCGGTGGCATCGGAGCGGTGGCGGGTGTCATGGTCGGCCTCGGGCTCACCGCGGCTCTCCAGCCCGTGATCGAGAACTGGGCCGGACACCGGTTCGGCTCTCTTGCGATGCCGCCGCTGGAGTTGCTGCTCATCGCCGTGATCGGCCTGATCACCGGCCTGTTGGCGGCATTCGCCCCGGCGATCGTGGCGAGCCGGCAGTCCGTACTGGAGTCGCTCACCGGACGACGCGGCGTCCGCCGCTCCTCACGGGTGCTGCCCGTCCTGGGCGCCTGCGTGCTGGCGTTCGGTGCCGCGATCGCCCTCTACGGCGGCACCAGCGACAATTCGACACTGGTCGCCGGCGGCTCGATGGTCGCCGAACTCGGGCTGCTCGCCTGCATCCCGGTGATCGTCGGCTTCCTGGGGCGGCTCGGCAGGAGGCTGCCTCTCTCGCCCCGGATGGCGCTGCGCGACGCGGCCCGCAACCGTGGCCGTACCGCTCCCGCCGTCGCCGCGGTGATGGCGGCCGTCGCAGGTTCGGTGGCCATCGCCACGTACATGTCCAGCCATTCCGCCGAGGCCGAGTACAACTACATCCCCTCGCTCACCAAGGGGACCATCGTCGTCTCGTCCTCCGACGAGAAAGCGGCCGAGCACCTCCCGCTGGCACGGACGGCGGTGGAGCGGAACATGGCCGTCACCAGCGGACACGCGGACTTCCGACGGGTCTGGTCAGGCAGCGACTGCAACGACTACGAGGAGAACCACTGCGGTTCGCTGGAACTGGTCAAGCCCACCGGAAAGGCCCGCAGCTGCCCGCTCACCCGCAAGGGAGCCAAGGAACTCGCCGCGCGGCTCTCCGCCGACGAGCACAAGAAGCTGATGCGGTCCCCCGCCTGCCTCACCGACCTGATGGCGTCGGGCCTCTTCAACACCGATGAGAGCAACATCGTCGTCGCGGACGCGGCCCTGCTCGACACGTATGTGAAGCTCGACGACCCCGCAGCCGCCGAGGCACTGGCCGCGGGCACACCGGTGCTGCTCAACCCGGTGTACGCGGAGAACGGCGAGGTCACCGTCAAGGCGGTCCACCAGTACAGCGGGAAGGACAAGAAGTACGGGAAGCAGCACCCGGGCAAGGCGCGGACCACCACGGACAAGCTCAAGGTGTACGTGGCCCCCGCGAAGTACGCCACCACCCCTGGAATCCGCATGATCCTCCCGGAGAAGACCGCGGAGCGGCTCGGCCTGCACACCAGGGCGTCCGGGAGCGTGTATGCCGTCGCCCATGCGCCGACGGCCGCCGAGGACCAGCGGGTCTCCGGTGCCATCGAGCAGGCCGGCGGCGGCATCTGGGTGCAGTCCGATTACGGCCCCAGCCAGGAGCAGGACACCATCCTGCTGATCCTGACCCTGTTCGCCGGAATGGTGACACTGGGCGCGGCCGCGATCACTACGGGCCTCGCCAAGGCGGACGCGGAAGCCGACCTCAACACCCTCAGCGCGGTGGGTGCGCCTCCGAGCGTGCGGCGGAAGCTGTCAGGCTTCCAGTGCGTGGTGGTGGCGCTCACAGGTGTGGTGCTCGGCACACTGGCAGGCCTGGTGCCTGCGGTGGCGCTGCGCCTCACCGACCTGCGGGAAGCGCTGAAGGCGATGCGGCTCGATCCCACGCAGTCGGCGTACACGCCCATCGTGCTGCCCTGGGCGACCATCGGTCTGCTCGTCGTGTGCATTCCGCTGCTGGCCGGGGTGCTCGCGGCGGCGTTCACGCGGTCGCGCCTGGCGCTGGCGCGGCGGGCCGGATGATGACACGGGCGGTGCGGTCAGTGGCCTGACCGGCTGATTTGGTGCCCTCGAAAACGGTGGATCAACCGTTTGCGGGGGCACCACCGTGTTGTACGGCAGGCGTGCGAGACAATGGCGCCATGGAGATGCCGAGGAATGAACGGTCGCAGGAGCACCCCCAAGTCCTCGTAGTGGGGCAGGACGGCATGGCGATCGGCGGCGGTGGCACTGACGACGAATCGCGTGAGGTCCCGGTGACGGAGATGGTCGAACAGCCCGCGAAGGTCATGCGCATCGGCAGCATGATCAAGCAGCTCCTGGAGGAGGTCAGGGCAGCTCCTCTCGACGAGGCGAGCCGGGTCAGGCTCAAGGAGATCCACGCAAGCTCCGTGAAGGAGCTGGAGGACGGCCTCGCACCGGAGCTGGTGGAGGAACTGGAGCGGCTCTCCCTGCCGTTCACCGAGGAGTCGGTGCCGTCCGAGGCGGAACTCCGGATTGCACAGGCCCAGTTGGTGGGCTGGCTGGAAGGCCTCTTCCACGGCATCCAGACGGCACTGTTCGCCCAGCAGATGGCGGCGCGGGCCCAGCTGGAGCAGATGCGCCGCGCTCTTCCGCCGGGCAGCGGACACGAGGACGAGGACGGCAGCGGGGACCAGCACGGGGCCATCCGGTCGGGCCCGTATCTCTAGTCCGTACATCGCAATTGGTTCGTACACCCCGATCACGTAGCAACACCGAGGCCCGGCACACATGGTCGACGACCTGTGTGCCGGGCCCCGTCATGTGTGCTCGATGACGGGCGCGCGTCAGCCCGCGGGGGTCTGCAGAAGCACCTTTCCGATGTGTGCGCTGGACTCCAGCACCCGGTGGGCCTCGGCGGCATCGGGCATCGGCAGCGTGCAGTGCACGATCGGCCGGACGACACCGTCGGCGATCAGCGGCCAGACGTGCTCGCATACGGCAGCGACGATGGCGGCCTTCTCGGCGAGCGGACGGCCACGCAGCGAGGTCGCGGTGATGGCGGCCCGCTTGTGCAGGAGGGTGTTCAGATTCAGCTCGCCCTTGACGCCGCCCTGGAGGCCGATGATGGCAAGCCGGCCGTTGACGGCGAGTGCCTGCACGTTCCGGTCCAGGTACTTCGCGCCGACGATGTCGAGAATGACATCCGCACCGGCCCCGTCCGTCGCCTTGCGCAGCTCCTCGACGAAGTCCTGCTCCCGGTAGTCGATCAGGATGTCGGCCCCGAGCTCCGCACAGCGCGCGAGCTTCTCCGGTCCGCCCGCGGTCACCGCGACCGTTGCGCCCACAGCCTTGGCCAGCTGGATCGCCATCGTGCCGATGCCACTGGACCCGCCGTGCACCAACAGCGTCTCGCCGGGGCGCAGATGGGCAACCATGAACACGTTCGACCAGACCGTGGCCGTCACCTCGGGCAGCGCCGCGGCCAGGGTCAGATCGACTCCGTCCGGTACGGGCAGCAGCTGCCCGGCGGGCACGGCGACCTTCTCCGCGTAACCGCCGCCTGCGAGCAGCGCACAGACCTCGTCGCCGACCGACCAGCCGGTGACACCGGGACCGATCGCCGAGATGCGGCCCGCGCACTCCAGGCCCGGGTACGGGGAGGCGCCGGGCGGCGGGTTGTAGAACCCCTGCCGCTGCAGCACGTCGGCGCGATTGACCGCGCTGGACACGACATCGACGAGAACCTCGCCCTCGCCGGCTACCGGATCTGGCACCTCGGCCCATACGAGCGCTTCGGGGCCACCGGGTTCGGAGATCGTGATCGCATACATGGCGGCGAGGCTACTCCGTGGCGCGGGCCGGGCGACGCCACGGCTCCGGGAGGCCTGGCGACACCGTGGGCCGCGGGCCGGGCGACACCTTGGGCCGCGGGCCGGGCCGACGGAAACCGTGCCGACGCGATGTCTGGGCTACGGGCGCGGCGCGAGGCCCGCTACGGGCGCGGCGTGCCCGTAGCGGGGTTGCTCAGCGGTGGTTCGTTCGAGGCACGCACGATGGTGATCAGACGGTCCGTCAACTGCAGCGGACTGGCCGCCGGATCGTCGTATCCGATCAACCGATGCCCCCGCAACACGCTGACCACGAGATCGTCGGTCTCCCGGACGCTCTTGCCCACCTCGGCCTTTATCACCGGCCGTTCGACGAGATCGAGACCGCTGCCCTGCTGGATCAGGTCCTCCATCACCGTGCCCGCGCTGGGGCTGAGGACGGAGAGGCCGAGCAGCCGGCCCGCCGCGCTGGCGCTGGTGATCACAGCATCGGCGCCGGACTGCCGGAGCAGCGGGGCGTTCTCCTCCTCGCGCACCGCGGCCACGATCTTCGCGCCGCGGTTGAGCTGCCGCGCCGTCAACGCCACCAGCACCGCCGTGTCGTCGCGCTGGGTGGCGATGATGATCTGACGCGCCTTCTGGAGCTCGGCCCGCAACAGCACCTCGCTGCGCGTCGCGTCGCCGACCACGCCCACGAATCCCTCGGCGTTGGCGATCTCGATCACCTTGGTCGCCGGGTCGACGATGACGATCTGTTCCTTCTTCAGGCCGGTGGCCCGCAGGGTCTGGATGGCCGAACGGCCCTTCGTGCCGAAGCCGACGACAACGGTGTGGTCACGCAAGTTGGTTCTCCAACGCTTCAGCCGAAAGTCCTCCCGGGTCCGTTCAGTAAGGACCTCGAGAGTGGTGCCGACCAGGATGATCAGGAAGAGCACCCGCAGCGGTGTCACGAGCACCACATTGGTGAGCCGGGCGCTGTCCCCGTACGGGGTGATGTCGCCGTAGCCGGTGGTGGAGAGGGTGACCGTCGCGTAGTACACCGCGTCCAGCAGGTCGACGTTGCCATCGGCGGCGTCGTGATATCCACTGCGGTCGAGCCAGACGATCAGCACGGTGGCGGCAAGCACCACCAACGCCATCATCAGCCGCTTGGCGACCTGCCGCGCCGGTCCGTGGACGACCCTGCGCGGGAGCTGCACCCGTGTGGGCGCGACATGCTCATCGGCGCGCCTGGCCATCGCATCGTGGCCGGGAAGTTTCACGTGAAACACCCTTCCGTCCACGGCGTCGCCGACGCCCACGGCAAGTCGAGAATCTCCACCTCGGTGCCGGACCGTACCCCGCCCGGTGGTACGACGGCCAGCCCGTCCGCTGCGGCAATTCCCCGGAGCATCGCCGGACCGTTGTAGTGCAGCGGTATGACGTGCTCGGCACCGCCGCCGGTTCCCGCGTCGCCGAGGTAGCCGACGCTGTCGCCGGTACTGCCTGTGCTGTGGACGACAGGCACCAGACGGGTGTCGTGCGGGTGCCCGTGCACCTCGTCACGTACGACGACCCGGTACGGCGTCTCCGGCGCAAGGCCGGCCAGCCCGCGGAGCAGCGGTTCGGCAAGCGTGAGGAGCCCGGAGACGGCGGCCAGGGGATTGCCGGGCAGTCCGACGAGATACGGGCCCACGTCTGAACCCTCCGTCCTGAGCCTGGCCAGCAGCATCGGGTGACCGGGGCGGACCGCGACGCCGTCGACCAGCAACTCGGCCCCGATCTCGGCAAGGACCGGGTGGACGTGGTCGACAGGGCCCGAGGCGGTACCGCCGGTGGTGATGACCAGATCGGCGTCCGAGGTGGTGAGGGCGCGCCGGAGGGCCGCCGCGTCGTCGCCGAGGCGCTGCGGGGCGGAGACCTCGGCGCCCAGCGCTCGCACCCAGGGGCCGATCATCGGGCCCAGCGCGTCGCGGATCAATCCGTCGTGCGGCAGACCGCTGGTCAGCAGTTCATCACCGAGGACGAGGACATCGACGCGAGGGCGGGGGACAGTGACGAGCTCGTCGTACCCGGCAGCGGCGGCCAGACCGAGGACAGCGGGCGTCACCAGGGCCCCGGCGGGCAGGAGCTGATCGCCGGAACGGCATTCCTGACCACGAGGCCTGATGTCCTGTCCGGGGAGCACCCGCTGCTTCGCGTGGAGCAGCCGCTTGGTCTCGTCCACGTGAGCGTGTTCGCTGCGGATCACGGCGTTGGCATCCGCCGGGATGCGGGCGCCGGTGGCGATCCGTACGGCATCGCCGTCGGGGAGCGCGGCGGGGGTGCTGTGCCCGGCAAGGATGCCCAGATCCTGGCCTGGGTGCGGACCCACACCCCTGTCCCCGGAACCCTTCTCCTTGCCTGCTCCTTCGACCTCGCGGATGGTCCACGGACCCGGTCCGGTGACAACCCAGCCGTCCATGGCGGAGGTGTCGAAGGACGGCAGATCGGTGAGCGCCACGAGCGGCTCGGCGAGTACGTGTCCGAGCGCCTGGTCGAGGGGCAGTCGCCGGACGCGGGCGGGAGCATTCCGGCCCGACCGTGCGGCGAGGGCGCGCGCCTCCCGCCAGGGTGCGGCCCGCCTGTGCCGGTCACGCCCGTGGGGCCGGTCGGCGCTCTGGTTCGGGGGCGGGAACTGGGATGTGGACTCGGATCTTTCCGTGGGGTGGGGCCGATCCGTGGAGTTCGGCTGCCCCGAGGAGCCGGAGTCCATGAAGTGGGACTGATCCGCGGACTGAGGTCGACGTGCGGGGCGGGGCTCACCCGACGACTGGCGCCCGACCAGAGCGAGGGCCTGTTCAACAGCCCGGTCCTCCTCGGCAGCCCGCAGTTCCTCCGGAGTCGGGCCCCGACCCGCCGTTGCAGGACGGTCGCTCGCCGAGGACGAGTTGACCCCTGACGACGGGTTGGCCGCCGAAGGCGAACTGACCGTCGAGGATGAGTTGGCAGCCGACGACCGATCGCCCGCATCCAGCCCTCGGTCGGCCGACGCCGGACGGTCACGGGCCGAAGGCCCGACACCTGCCGAGGGCCCGACGTCCATCGACGCGACGTCGGCCGCCGGAGGTGGGTCGAACCTGCCGTTATGGGCTGTCATTGCGTCTCGTTCTCGTCCGCCCACCGAAGTGCGAGCGCGGCAGCCTTGCGGGCGGCCTCGGCCACCGCCGCCGGTCCGTCGCCGTCGCTGCTCGCCTTCGCCGCCGCGTACCCGACCAGGAAGGTCGTCAGGGGCGCGGCGGGCCGGGCGACGCCGTGGGCGGCGTCACGGGCGAGATCGAGCAGGACGTCGGTGTCGACGTCGAGTTCGATGCCCAGTTCGTTCTTGACTGCGTTGATCCATTCGTCCAGCACGGTCCCATGCTCTCTGATACGGGCCCGGGCCGACGCGATGTCCTCCCAGGTGTCGCAGTCGAAGGAGGCGAGGGGGCCGGCCTCCACCCGGGCAAGGTCGAGTTCATTCGTCAGCAACCGCAAGGGGAGTCCGGACAGACTGCCGTGCTCGGTGGCGAGCAGGGCGAGCTCGCGGCGCAGCGGTTCGGCACGGTACACGGCGACGAGGGGCTGGTCACGACCGTCCTGATCGGTGCACAGGGCCCCTTCCTGCTGCCCCTCACCGGCGGCGGCCAGCAGCGCTGCGACCGTGCTCTCCCCGAGGAACGGCAGATCGGCGGAGAGTACGAGAACCCAGTCCGCGGCGGTGCGCCGGACCCCGGCATCGAGCGCGGCCAACGGGCCGCCGCCCTGCGGTTCTTCCCGCGTCCAGGCCACTGCGCGCACGGTGGGCCGCCGCCCGCCCACCACCACGGTGGCCGAGGCATCGGCGCAGGCCGCCAGCACCCGGTCGAGCAGCGCACGGCCACCGACCCGGATTCCGGGCTTGTCGGCGCCGCCGAGCCGCTTGGCGGCCCCTCCGGCAAGGACGATGGCGTCATACGCGGTCATGTATCCGAGTATGCGGGCCGCAGCCTCCCGTTGATCCTCCCCGTCCGCAATCCAGTGGATCAGTGAGGGGAGGAAACGGGAGCCCGCGCCCCTTTACGTCTACAACGTGCGCAGCAGCACCGCCGGTTGCTCCACGCAGTCGGCCACGTAGCGCAGGAAGCCACCCGCCGTACCGCCGTCGCAGACCCGGTGGTCGAAGGTCAGCGAGAGCTGGACGACCTGGCGTACGGCCAGCTCGCCCTCGTGTACCCACGGCTTGGGCACGATCCGGCCGACACCCAGCATCGCCGCCTCCGGGTGGTTGATGATCGGGGTCGAACCGTCGACTCCGAACACCCCGTAGTTGTTCAGCGTGAACGTGCCGCCGGTCAGCTCCGCCGGGGTCAGCCTCCCGGTCCGGGCCGCCTCGGTCAGCCGGGCGATCTCGGCCCCGATCGACTCCGCGTTCCGGGCCTGCGCGTCCCGTACGACGGGGACGACCAGGCCCCGCTCGGTCTGGGCCGCGAACCCGAGATGGACCTCCGGCAGCCGCACGATCTCCCGTGCCTCCAGGTCCACCGTGGAGTTGAGCTCGGGGAACCGGGCCAGCGCAGCTGTGCAGATACGCGCCAGCAGGGCGAGCACCGACACCTTGGGCCCGGCGGCCGGGCCACCGGCACTGTTCATCGCGGATCTGGCCGCCATCAGCTCGGTGGCGTCGGCGTCGACCCAGCACGTGGCATCGGGGATCTCCCGTCGGCTGCGCGCCAACTTGTCGGCGACCGCGCCCCGTACACCGCGCAACGGAATCCGCTCCACGGCCGGGCTCGCAGCCGGCTGAGCCGCCAACGGCTGCACAGGAGACGCCGACGGCTGTACCGGAGGCAGCGACGTCGGTTCCGAAACCAACTCCGGCACCGAGACCGCGGCCGAGGCCGGCGTGGGAGCGGCCGCCCTCTCTGTGACTGCCCTGATGGCGGATTCGACATCGGCCCGCATGATCAGCCCGTCGGGCCCGGAACCCGCCAGCTGCCGCAGATCAAGATCATGTTGCCGCGCCAGCTTCCGCACCAGTGGTGAGACGACGGCCACCGGCCCCGGCACCGCGTCCGGAACAGCCGCCGGAGCCGCAGCCGTCACATGTACGGCAACAGGCGCCGCCATCGCCTCGGGACGGACCCGTCGACGGCGCGCCACCGGTGCGCCCGTCCCGTACCCGACCAACACATTGCCGGATGCCTCCGCCTCACCGGCCCCAGAACCGGACCCGGAACCCGCCCCGTCTGAACCGGCCCCCGACCCCACAGTCGATACCACCGCCCCAGCCCCCGCGTCCGAGCCCGCCAGCCCCACTGACCCCAAGGCCTCGGACCCCACCGCCACCGTCAACAGCGGTTCTCCGACCGGAAGTTCCGTTCCCTCCTCGCCGAACCGCGCGGTCACCACGCCCCCGTAAGGGCACGGCACCTCCACCATCGCCTTGGCCGTCTCGACCTCGACGACCGGCTGGTCGATGGCGACGACATCGCCGACCTCCACCAGCCAGCGCACGATCTCCGCCTCGGTGAGCCCTTCGCCGAGGTCCGGCAGCTTGAATTCAAATACCTGGGGCATCAGCTCCCCGCCTCCCACTGCAGGCGGGCAACCGCGTCGAGCACCCGGTCCACGCCCGGCAGATGGTGCCGCTCCTGCATCGGCGGCGGATACGGAATGTCGAACCCGGCGACCCGCAGCACCGGCGCCTCCAGATGGTGGAAACAGCGCTCGGTGACCCGGGCCGCGATCTCGCCGCCCGGACCGCCGAAACCGGAGGACTCATGGACGACGACAGCGCGCCCCGTACGCCGCACGGAAGCGGCCACGGTCTCGTCGTCGAACGGCACCAACGAGCGCAGATCGACGACTTCGAGATCCCAGCCCTCGTCGACGGCCGCTTCCGCAGCCTCCATACAGACCGGCAGCGACGGCCCGTACGTGATCAGCGTCGCGCTGCGCCCAGGCCGGCGGACGACAGCCCGTCCGATCGGTTCCACGGCCACCGGCGCCTCGGGCGACCAGTCCGCCTTCGACCAGTAGAGCCGCTTCGGCTCCAGGAAGACCACAGGATCATCGGAGGCGATCGAGGCCCTCAGCAGCCCGTACGCGTCCTCGACCGTGGCGGGCGTGACGACATGGAGGCCGGGCGTCGCCATGTAGTACGCCTCCGAGGAATCGCTGTGATGCTCGACCCCGCCGATCCCGCCGCCATACGGCACCCGGACCGTGATCGGCAACGGCATGGCACCGGCCGTCCGGTTCCGCATCTTTGCGACATGGCTGATGAGTTGCTCGAAGGCCGGATAGGCAAAGGCATCGAACTGCATCTCCACCACGGGCCGCAGCCCGTACATGGCCATGCCGACGGCCGTACCGAGGATGCCCGCCTCGGCCAGCGGGGTGTCCGTGCAACGGTCCTCGCCGAACTCCTTCGCCAGACCATCGGTGACCCGGAAGACCCCACCGAGCGTGCCGACGTCCTCGCCCAGGACATGCACCGTCGGGTCCTCGGCCATCGAGTCACGCAGCGCTCGCCCGAGCGCCTGCGCCATGGTGGCGGGTTTGGCCTTCGCCGCCCGCTCTCCGGCCGGCGCCGCTGCGATGGTCATCGCCCTTCCTCCAGGTCGTTGTGGCCGTGCAGCCCCTGCTCGGCCTCCAGCTCGACACGCAATCGGGCGGCCTGCTCCCGCAGCTGCGTGGTCTGCTCCGCGTAGACGTGGGCGAAGAGATCCATCGGCTCCAGCACCGGATCGGCGTTCATCCGCTCGCGCAGAGCGGCAGCCATCCGCTCCGCAGCCGCGCGCGCCTCCTCGATCCCGTCGTCGCCGAGCAACCCCCGCCCGGTCAGCTCCCGCTCCAGGAGCTGAATGGGATCGTGTGCACGCCACGCCTCCACTTCGCTGTCGACGCGGTAGCGCGTGGCGTCGTCGGCGTTCGTATGGGCGTCCATGCGGTACGTCACCGCCTCGACGAGGGTAGGACCGCCACCGCTACGGGCCCGCGCGACCGCCTCACCGAGGACTTGATGCACGGCGGCCGCGTCATTGCCGTCCACCAGCCGGCCCGGCATCCCGTATCCCACGGCCTTGTGCGCCAGGGACGGAGCAGCGGTCTGCTTGGCCAGCGGTACGGAGATCGCGAAGCCGTTGTTCTGTACGAGGAAGACCACCGGGGCCCGCCAGACGGCCGCGAAATTCAGCGCCTCATGGAAATCACCCTCGCTGGTCCCGCCGTCACCGACCATGGCCAACGCCACCACGTCGTCGCCCTTGAGGCGCGCCGCGTGTGCCAGGCCCACCGCGTGCGGCAGCTGGGTGGCGAGGGGGGTGCAGAGCGGGGCGATGCGGTGCTCGCGCGGGTCGTAACCGGTGTGCCGGTCGCCGCGCAGCAGCGTCAGTGCCTCGACCGGGTCCAGGCCGCGCGCCACGGCCGCCAGCGTGTCGCGATAGCTGGGAAAGAGCCAGTCCCGCTCCTCCAGCACCAGCGCGGCCGCTATCTCGCAGGCCTCCTGCCCCGTGCTCGACGGGTAGACGGCGAGCCGGCCCTGCTTGGTGAGAGCGGTGGCCTGCGCGTTGTACCGCCGTCCGCGCACCAGCTCCGTGTAGAGCCGCAGCAGCAGTTCGGGGTCGGCATCGGCCGCGGCATCCGTACCGAGCACGCGGTACGGCTCGGGGTCCGGGAGCAGCGGCGCGGGATCGGTGAGCGGCTTCCAGGCCGGGGGCGGCGTGGGCCGGTAAGCGGCCGCGCCGGGCAGCTCTTGGACCGTCATGACAAGCACCTCCTGGCATCGAGGGGTTTTCGAGCGGCGTCTTGCGACATCGGGGGATCGTCCGATGTCGAGGGGTGTCGAAATAATTCGAAATGTCGAGCGCTGTCCGAGGCACGGACGTGGTGTGCCTCACCTACCGATTGTTCGGTCGCGAGCGCATTTTGGCTACAGGCACCTTCAGCCTGTGGACAAACGGTTCTCCACAGCCTGGGATAGGGGCAGGTCGTCCAGGACAGGGAGGCGGGGGCACATGTCAGCTGAACAAATGGCCGACGGGGGCGAGGACCCCGGCCAGGTACCGCCCGCGCGCCCGCTCGACGCCATCGACCGCGACATCCTGCGACTGCTCCAGACGGACGGCCGTGCCTCGATACGGTCGGTGGCCGATCGCGTCCATGTGTCCCGGGCCAACGCGTATGCCCGGATCAATCGGCTCATCGACGACGGTGTGATCCGCGGTTTCAGCGCGCGTGTGAACCATGAGCGGGCGGGGCAGGGCGCCTCCGCGTACATCACTCTCAAGATCGTCCAGAATTCCTGGCGCACCGTGCGCGAGCAGCTCCAGGCGCTGCCGGGGGCCACGCACATCGCACTGGTCAGCGGCGACTTCGATGTCCTGTTGCTGGTGCACACCCCGGACAACCGGTCGCTGCGCGAGCTGGTCCTGACCAGGATCCAGGCCATCCCGGAGGTGCTCTCCACCCGCACACTTCTGGTGTTCGAGGAGACGGACCTGGCCCCGGGCCCGGCCGGAACCACCGAGCTGACCTGACGGGAACCGGTGAGCGGGAACCAGCAATCCGAATCGGGACCGGAACTTCTTCAGGAACCGTACTTCTTGAGGAATGCCTGGACCGTGGCCCAGTTCTTCACGCCGGCGAGCAGCGCCACCCCGTGCTCGCCCGCACCCCTGACGTAGATCAGCTTGTGCTCCGACGCCTTGGTGCTGGCCTTGTTCAGCGCCTTCGCGTCCTCCCCGAAGGACTCGTCGTACTCGGCGGCCATGTAGAGCACCGGCGCGGTCAGCTTCGGGACGGCGTCCAGAGCGTTCATTGCGGAGTACACCGTCGGCGCGGAGAGCGCGATCACCGCGTCCGGCTGCGGCCGTATGGCAGGCGCAGCGGTGAGCACCGCAGTACCTCCCTTCGACGCCCCCATCAGCAGCAGCTTCTTCGCGCCCTTGCCGCGCAGGTACCCGGCCGCCCCTACGATCTCGGAGACCTCCTGGCCCGCCGAATTGACCGCGAGCACCCGATAGCCGGCCCGGTGCAGTTCGTCGGCCTTGTCCTTCCACTGGCAGGCGGTGCCGTCGGACTGGTGCGCGAGCACGATCCCCGCGCCGGTCCCGCCGCCGCTCGCACCGCCCGGTGCATAGGCGCCAGTCCCGGTCCCGTCCGCGGACTTGAAGGTGAGGGAAGCAACCTTCGCCTCCTCCGACGTCAGACAGCCGAAATCGTCCGGCGCCGCGGCCTCGGTCGCACTCAGGCGGCCGCCGCGTCCGTCCGCGCCGGCCCCTCCGTCGCCGTCGCCTCCACCGCATCCGGTCAGCGACACGGCCGCAAGCAGCACTGCAGCGGACAGGATCCCGGGAACACGCAGAACAGGAGCACGCGCGACAGCGGTCATGCCGAAGGATGGTGGTCTGGGCCTGTCCGGCCGTCAACGGCTCAGCGGCTGGACCGCATCCCCTCGAAGGCCACCCGGACGAGCGTGTCCGCCAGCCGCTCCCCGTCGACGCCACCGTCCGGTTGCGGCCGATACCACTCCACCAGGGAGTTGACCATCCCGAACAGCAACCGTGTCACCAGCCGTATGTCCATGTCGGAGCGGAGGTCGCCGTCCGCGACCGCCGCCCTGAGCAGATCGGTCACCCGATGGTCGAACTCGCGCCGCTGCTCCATGGCCCAGCGCTCGGTCTTCGTATTGCCCCGTACGCGCAGCAGCAGCGTGACGTAGGGCAGTTCGGCTATCAGCACATCGACGGTACGACGGGTGACGTACTCGACCCGCTCGATCGCACGCCCCTGCGTCGCTCCCGGTTCGTCGAGGATTCCGAAGAGCCCGTCCAGCGCCCGGCTGACCGCACGGCGGAGCAGTTCCTCCTTGCCCGCGACGTGGTGATAGATGGACGACTTGGAGATGCCCGCCGCCTTGGAGAGATGCTCCATGGACGTGCCGTCGTAGCCGCGCTCGTTGAAGACACGGACGGCGACGGTGAGCAGAGTCTCCGGGGTGTACGTGTCCCGCTTGGCCGTGGTCATGTCCGCGATCCTCCCCTACGAGTTGTCCACAGGTTTGGCGGGCCCCCTTGTCCCGACCGATCGTTCGGTTACTCTAACTCTGTCCGCCCGTCCCTGCCCAGCTCGATGAGGAGTTGGTCCGTCATGGCCGCCGAGCTCTCCCTGCACCTGCTTTCCGAGAAGCACCGCCCCACGCTCGACCAGGCCCTCGACGCGATCCGTACGCGCGCCTACTGGTCCCCGCATCCCGAGCATCCGAAGGCATACGGCGAGGGCGGCGCCCCCGGCAGCCTGAGCGCCGCCGAGGGCAAGGCAGCCTTCGACGCCGTGCTGCGCACCCGGCTCGACCTCGGCCAGCCGGGCACCGACGGCTGGACGGGCGAAGAGACCTCTCCGTACGGACCGGAGCTCGGCGTCGAATATCCGCACGCCGACCTGGACGTCCTGCTGCCGGCGATGCGTACGGCAATGGCCGCCTGGCGTGCGGCGGGACCCGAGACCAGGGCCCTGGTCTGTCTGGAAATCCTGGCGCGGATCAGTGCCAGGACCCATGAGTTCGGCCACGCCGTGATGCACACCAGCGGCCAGGCCTTCATGATGGCGTTCCAGGCGGGCGGCCCGCATGCCCAGGACCGCGGCCTGGAGGCGGTGGCGTACGCGTACGAGGAGCAGATCCGCACCCCGCAGAGCGCCGACTGGTCCAAGCCGCAGGGCAAGCGCGACCCGCTCCGACTGCACAAGTCGTTCACTGCGGCACCCCGCGGCATCTCGCTCCTGATCGGCTGCAACACGTTCCCCACGTGGAACGGCTATCCGGGCCTCTTCGCCTCCCTGGCCACCGGCAACCCCGTCCTGGTCAAGCCGCACCCGCGCGCCGTGCTTCCGCTCGCGCTCACGGTGCAGCTGGCCCGAGAGGTGCTCGTCGAGGCGGGCTTCGATCCCAACCTGGTAGCTCTGGCGGCCGAACGGCCGGGCGAAGGCATCGCGAAGACCCTCGCGGTCCGCCACGAGATCAAGATCATCGACTACACCGGATCCACCGCCTTCGGCGACTGGCTGGAGACCAACGCCCGCCAGGCCCAGGTCTACACGGAGAAGGCCGGAGTCAACACGATCGTCCTCGACTCCACCGACAACTACCAGGGCATGCTCGCCAACCTGGCGTTCTCCCTCTCGCTGTACAGCGGCCAGATGTGCACCACCCCGCAGAACCTGCTGATCCCCCGGGACGGCATCACGACCGATGCCGGCGACAAGACGTACGACGAAGTCGTCGACGACATCGCCACCGCCGTCAACGGACTGCTGGGCGACGACGCCCGGGCGAACGCACTGCTCGGCGCCCTGGTCAACCCCGATGTGAAGGCCCGCCTGGAGGCCGCCGCGGAGCTGGGCGAGGTCGCCCTTCCCTCCCGCGAGGTAACCAACCCGGAATTCCCCGGCGCCGTGGTCCGCACCCCCGTCGTCGTCAAACTGGACGGCACCAAGCCCGACGACGAGGAGCACTACCTGTCGGAGTGCTTCGGACCGGTCTCCTTCGCGGTAGCGGTCGACTCGACAGACGACGCCGTGGAACTGCTCCGCCGCACGATCCGCGACAAGGGCGCGATGACGGTGGGCGCGTACACCACCTCACCGGAGGTGGAGCGCGCGGTGGAGGACGTCTGTCTGGAAGAGTCGGCTCAGCTCTCGCTGAACCTGACCGGCGGGGTGTACCTCAACCAGACCGCGGCGTTCTCCGACTTCCACGGTTCGGGCGGCAACCCGGCAGCGAACGCGGCCCTGTGCGACGGAGCCTTCGTAGCAAGCCGCTTCCGCATGGTGGAAGTCCGCCGCCAGGCGTAATCCTCCGCTCCTACGCCAATCGTCTTCCGGGCTCTCCAATCAGCCACTCCGACGTTTGAGGGGCGGGGGTCCGGGGGGAGCGAGCCCCTGGTTACGGGAAGGGGCGGGTAGGAGAGCAGACCCGCCGCAGGCCACCCGCGCCCACACCGCCGCCCCACCTACGCCAGAACCTCATCCCTCCCCGGGGCCCGGGGCCCGCCTCCCCGGGGCCCGGGCCCCTACTCCCGCCCCGCCCCCGAAATCTCCGCATACCGCTGCACCCACGCATGCATGGCAATCGCAGCCGCAGCCCCCGCATTGATCGACCGCGTCGACCCGAACTGCGCAATCGAGCACACCATCGCCGCGTGCTTTCGGGCCTCCTCGGTCAGCCCGGGCCCTTCCTGCCCGAAGAGCAGCACACACCGCCGCGGCAGCTCGGTCCGCTCCAGCGGCACCGCCCCCGGCAGATTGTCGATCCCGATGATCGGCAGCCCCTCCGCCGCCGCCCACGCGGTCAGCGATTCCGTGTCGGGGTGATGCCGCACATGCTGATACCGGTCGGTGACCATCGCACCGCGCCGGTTCCAGCGCCGCCGCCCCACGATGTGGATCTCCTTGGCCAGGAAGGCGTTCGCGGTGCGCACCACGGAGCCGATATTGAAGTCGTGGCCCCAGTTCTCGACCGCCACATGGAAGTCATGCCGTCGCAGATCCAGATCGGCGACGATCGCCTCCCGTGTCCAGTACCGGTAGGCGTCGCCCACGTTGCGCCGGTCGCCGTGGGCAAGCAGCTCGGGGTCGTACCGCTCGTCCACGGGCCAGGGCAGCGGATGCGGCCCGACGCCGATCTCCGTCCCGAATCCGTCGTCGTACTGCATGGGTTCCGTCGTCGGCACGGATCCGACGGACCGTTCGCGTCCGAACCCTCCGGACTCTTCGGTCAACGAATCCCCGCCGGTACTGCCGGCACTACCGGTGCTGCTACTGCTGCCGCTCTCACTACTCACCCGACGAGCGTATGGCCCCCGTCGCCGCTGTGCTGCAGGGCCTCCTCGTCATCGACGGCACGCCGCTGCCCCGGCACCTTGCCCCTGCGCGAGAACAGCAGCTCCCGCCCGAGGGTCACCCGGCCGCCGAGCCACACCAGGAAGACGGTCGGCAGGAAGACGGAGTCGGCGGCGATCATCGCCATCGAGAAGAACGGCAGCCCGAGCAGCAGGGCGATGCCGGCGTGCTCACACATCATGGCGACGAGCAGGACGTTCTTGACCCGCCGGTTGAACAGGGTGAAGGGGAAGGCAACCTGGACGATGACCGTGCCATACGTCAGCAGCATCACCATGACACCGTTGGACGCGAGGATGTCCGACAGCCCGGGCCAGGGCGTGAAGTAGTCGAGCTTGAGCGGGTAGTACAGCGCCGTGCCGTCCTGCCACCGCGAACCCTGGATCTTGTACCACCCTGCTGTCGCGTAGATCAGACAGACCTCGGCCATGATCACGACGAGGGTCGCGTTGTGGGCGAGATTGGCGACGACATCCAGCAGGGTGCGCGCTTCGCTGTGCGGCGCGTAGCGATTCACGGCCCACCAGGCACCCTGGCCGGCCCAGAGGACCCAGAAGAGAACCGGCAGCCACCAGGTGCCGCCGAGGCCATCCGTCACGGTGGCCACGGTCAGAACCAGGCCGAGCACCACCCAGAGAACCGGACCGGCCGCATCTCCCCGCACCGAACGCCGCGGGCCGTCGTCTTCCGCATCCGCCACACGGCCCACACGCGCCGCACGCCGTGCATCCAACGACCAGACCTGCCCGCAGCGCGTCAGCACGAGGTAGATCGCCATCAGATGGATGACATTGTCGCCGCCGTCGCCCATGAAAATGCTGCGGTTCTGCAGGGAGAGCACACCGGCCATGAAGAGGACCGACATGGCGCGGGTGTGCCAGCCGACCATCAGCAGCGCGGCGGAGAGCAGAGCAACCGCGTACACGATCTCGAACCAGACCGTACTGTCCGACCACATGAGCACAGTGAAGGACCGATTGCCCGATATGAGCTGCTGCGCCATGTCCCAGCGCCACGGGGCGTCGGGTCCGTACATCTCGTGGCGGTGCGGCAGTTCGCGCAGCAGGAACAGCAGATAGGTGGCGGAGAAACCGATCCGGATGACGGCGCTCTGGTACGGGCCCATGGCCGAGGAAGTAATGCGCTGGATGGCACGGGCGAGCTTGCGGTCGAAGGTGAACGTACTCACTTGTCCGCCCCCTTGGCGTTCTCGGGAAGGTCGGCGGGGGTGACGGTCCACCACGGCAGCACCCGGTAGGACGGCTTCGTGCTGATCTTCTCCTCGCTCCATCCGGGCGCCGCGATGGACCGCACCTCGGAACGGATCTGGATGCGCTCGACGGTGCCGCCGTAGTCGTGTTCGCCGAGGCGCAGCATCGCGATGCGGCGGATGTAACGCTCGGAGAGCTCACCGCGCAGGCCATTCGCCCGGTTCTCGTTGTCATGGGAACCGAGATAGAAGTCCCAGCCACGACGGAGCTCGTTCTGATGGACGTGGCTGGGGAGCAGATTGCCGCGTATCGCCTTGCCGTCCTCACCGGAGAGACTCATCCAGGAGGTGGTGCGGCGGCCGTCGGCGCCGACTATCTCGGCTCGCACATGAATGGCCACGTTCTGCTGAAGCGGATTCGGGGCGAAGAGCTTCCAGTTCTGCTCGAACTCGGGATAGATCCAGTCGTCGACCGCTTCGCCGTGCTGCTTGGTCAAGGTGTTGGAGGGTGCAACGTGCAGAAACACCATGGCCATCTGAGTACAGGCGACCAGCCCGATGACCGACAGTGCGATCGCGGCAACGATCTGGTACGGAAGAGACAGGGCAGCCATGCCGACACGGGGGCCTTGACCCGCCCCCCGACCGGCGCCGGACGACGCGTCCTCGCGCTGCCCCGGCCCTGGCCCGGCGCTCCCGTTCCCGCCCCCGACACCCCTGTCGTCGTACGAATCCATCCCGCCCCGATCCCCGTCGATCCCCGGTGAGTTATCCACAGGGTTGACACCCTACGGGCCACCGACTCACCATTGAAGACATTGAACCGAACGATCGGTCGGTCGGTAGGGAGTCCGGGATGACGGCAGTGACTGCGGACCAGACAGCGCAGGCAGGAGCAGACAGGCCTGAAGGGGCGGACGAGGCCTTGGAGGCGGCCTTCGATGCAGCGGTGGCGGCGGACGAGCGCATCGAGCCGCGTGACTGGATGCCGGATGCGTACCGTGCCTCACTGGTCAGGCAAATGGCCCAGCATGCCCACTCCGAAATCATCGGAATGCAGCCGGAGGCCAACTGGATCTCGCGAGCGCCCTCACTGCGCCGCAAGGCGATCCTGATGGCCAAGGTGCAGGACGAGGCCGGACACGGGCTCTATCTGTACAGCGCCGCGGAGACCCTCGGCACCGGCCGCGAGGAGCTGCTCGACAAGCTCCACGCAGGCCGCCAGAGATATTCATCGATCTTCAATTATCCGACGCTGACCTGGGCGGACGTCGGCGCGATCGGCTGGCTCGTGGACGGCGCCGCGATCACCAACCAGGTTCCGCTCTGTCGCTGCTCCTACGGCCCGTACGCCCGGGCGATGGTCCGTATCTGCAAGGAGGAATCCTTCCATCAGCGTCAGGGTTACGAACTGCTGCTCACCCTCAGCCGCGGCACCCCGGCACAGCACGAGATGGCGCAGGACGCGGTGAACCGCTGGTGGTGGCCGTCCCTGATGATGTTCGGCCCGCCGGACGACGCATCGGCCCACTCGGCGCAGTCGATGACCTGGAAGATCAAGCGGCACTCCAACGACGAGCTGCGGCAGCGCTTCGTGGACATCTGTGTCCCACAGGCCGAGGCGCTGGGGCTCACCCTCCCGGACCCGGACCTCCGGTGGAACGAGGAGCGTGGACAGCACGACTTCGGGGCGATCGACTGGCAGGAGTTCCAGGAGGTCCTCAAGGGCAACGGCCCGTGCAACGAGCAGCGCCTCACCCAGCGCCGCCGGGCGCACGAAGAGGGCTCCTGGGTCCGGGACGCGGCGGTTGCGTACGCCGATAAGCACACAGCAGTACGGAACGGGGAGGCAACAGCATGAGCAGCTCGACCGAATGGCCGCTGTGGGAGGTGTTCGTGCGTTCGCGCCGCGGGCTGTCCCACACCCACGCGGGCAGCCTGCACGCCCCGGACGCGGAAATGGCCCTGCGCAACGCGCGCGATCTGTACACGCGCCGTTCCGAGGGCGTCTCCATCTGGGTGGTCCCGTCCGCACAGGTCACGGCCTCCTCACCCGACGAGAAGGACTCCTTCTTCGAGCCGGCCGGTGACAAGCCGTACCGGCATCCGACGTTCTACGAGATCCCGGAAGGGGTGAAGCACCTGTGACCGCGGCTCTCGCCCTGGGCGACGACGCGCTGGTGCTCTCGCACCGGCTGGGGGAGTGGGCGGGCCATGCCCCCGTACTGGAAGAGGAAGTGGCCCTGGCCAACATCGCCCTGGACCTGTTGGGACAGGCCCGGGTGCTGCTCTCCCTTGTCGGGGACGAGGACGAGCTGGCGTATCTGCGCGAGGAGCGTGCCTTCCGCAACGTCCAACTGGTCGAGCAGCCGAACGGCGACTTCGCCCACACCATCGCCCGCCAGCTCTACTTCTCCACGTACCAGCGGCTGCTCTACGGGCAGTTGGCGGCCGGTGGAAGTCCATTCGCCGGGCTGGCGGCGAAAGCGGTCAAGGAGGTCGCCTACCACCAGGACCACTCGGAGCACTGGACGCTGCGGCTCGGCGACGGCACGGCCGAGAGCCATGAGCGGATGCAGCGCGGGGTCGACGCCCTGTGGCGGTTCACCGGCGAACTGTTCCAGCCCGTCGAGGGCGTGGAGATCGACTGGCAGTCGCTGAACAGCGGCTGGCTGGAGTCCGTCACCGCAGTGCTGCAGCAGGCCACGCTGACCGTACCGGCCGGCCCGCAGTCCGGAGCATGGACGGCGGGCGCGGGACGCCAGGGCATCCACACCGAACCCTTCGGCCGGATGATCGCCGAGATGCAGCACCTGCATCGCAGCCACCCGGGGGCGTCATGGTGACCGAGACGCTCCTGGAGGAGGAGCTGCACCGACTGGCAGGCTCCGTCCCCGATCCCGAACTGCCCGTGCTGACCCTGGACGAGCTGGGGGTGCTCCGGGGCGTGGACGTGGTGGCGCCCGGCAAGGTCACGGTGCGCCTCACCCCGACCTACACCGGCTGCCCGGCGATCGAGGCCATGTCCGCCGATATCGAGCGCGTGCTGCACGACCACGGCATACCGGAAGTCTCCGTGGTCACCGTGCTCTCGCCTGCCTGGTCCACGGACGACATCAGCGCGGAAGGGCGGCGCAAGCTGGCCGAGTTCGGCATCGCGCCCCCGCGCCCGCACAATGCGACGGCCCCCGCAGGCGGCCCAGTGCCGCTCACGCTCTCGGTCCGCTGTCCGCACTGCGGCTCGACCGATACGGAGCTGCTGAGCCGGTTCTCCTCCACCGCATGCAAGGCACTGCGCCGCTGTGTGACGTGTCGCGAACCGTTCGACCACTTCAAGGAGTTGTAGATGTTTCATCCGCTCCGGGTCCGCGCGATCGGACGACTCACGGACGATTCGGTGGCCGTCACCTTCACTGTGCCGCCCGAGCTGCGCGAGACCTTCCGCCACAAGCCCGGCCAGCACCTCAATGTGCGCTACAGCGTCGACGGTGAGGAGATCCGCCGCTCGTACTCGATCTGTTCCCCGGCCACCGAGGAACCGTCGGATCCGGCGCTGCAAGTGGGCATCAGGCTCGTCGACGGTGGCGCGTTCTCCACGTACGCGCTGAAGGAACTCGCCGTCGGTGACCTGATCGAGTCGATGCCCCCGATGGGCCGCTTCGTACTCACGCCCCGCACCGGACATTTTGCGGCGATCGTAGGGGGCAGCGGGATCACCCCGGTGCTGTCGATCGCGGCGACACTGCTGGCGCGGGAGCCCGACGCCAGTTTCTGTCTGATCCGCAGCGACCGGACGGCGGTCTCGACGATGTTCCTGGACGAGGTCGCCGACCTCAAGGACCGCTATCCGGACCGGTTCCAGCTGGTCACGGTGCTCTCCCGGGAGGAACAGCAGGCAGGTCTCCCTTCCGGCCGGCTGGACGGGGACCGGCTCACCGAGCTGCTGCCCGCGCTGCTACCCGTGCCGGAGGTGGACGGATGGTATCTGTGCGGACCGTTCGGACTGGTACAGGCCGCCGAAGGCGCGCTGCACGGCCTGGGCGTCGACCGTACCCGTATCCACCAGGAGATCTTCCATGTGGACGACAGCCCGAACGCACCTGCCCGCACCCGGGTCGAAACGCCTGCTCACAGCAGCCTCACCGCGACCCTGGACGGCCGCTCCGGCACATGGCCGGTAGAGGAGGGCGAATCGCTGCTGGAGACCGTGCTGCGCAGCCGCTCCGACGCGCCGTACGCCTGCAAGGGCGGTGTGTGCGGGACCTGCCGGGCATTCCTGGTCTCGGGCGAGGTACGGATGGACCGCAATTTCGCGCTGGAGCCCGAAGAGACGGGCGCCGGCTATGTGCTGGCGTGCCAGTCGCATCCCGTCACTCCGGAGGTGGAGCTCGACTTCGACCGCTGACCGCGCCCTCTCTCCGTCCCCTTCCCCCTGTTCCCTTCTCATAGAACCTGTTCTATCTTGACGATCCGTCAGGTCCAGGTACGGGAGCAGCGGTTCGCGGGAGGCCAGGGCAGTGGACTTCACCTTCACCGAGGAACAGCAGGCAGCCACTGAGGCAGCGAGAGCGGTCTTCTCGGGCGCCGCGCCCGACGGAGTGCCCAGCCCCGCTCTCGTACCGGGAGCGGTGGCCGAGGACATCGACCGGCCTCTGTGGGCCGGGCTCGCCGCAGGCGACCTGTTGAGTCTGACGCTGCCGCCGGAGCATGGCGGGGCCGGGCTCGATCCAGTCGCGCTCTGTCTGGTGCTGCGCGAGTCCGCCAGGGTACTTGCGCGGGTGCCCCTGCTGGAGACGTGCGCGGTCGCGATGGCGCTCCAGCGCTACGGCGACGCGGGGCTGGCCGCCGAGCTGCTGCCCCGGGTCGGCCGGGGCGAGCTGGTCCTCACCGTCGGGGCCAACGGCCGCACCGGCCACGATCCGGCCGAGCTCGCCGTCAGCGCCCGCCGGGAAGCCCCCGCGAGCAACCGGCCTGGCGATGGTCCTGGCGAGGGGCCTGGCAACGCCGACGGTGATGCTGCGGGCTGGGTGCTCGACGGGGTGCAGTCAGGGGTGCCGTGGGCGCAGGCCGCTGACTGGATCGCGGTTCCTGCCCACACGGGCGAGGGCCGGGCCGTTGTGGCCCTGATCCGGCCCACCCACGACGGCGTCACTCTGGCCGAGCAGGTCTCCACCAGCGGTGAGCTGTTCGCCGAGGTCCGGCTGGATTCGGTACGGATCGACAGCCGTGCGCTGATCGACACCGTCGGGGCCTGGGAGTGGTTGCGCGCCCTGCTCATCACCGGTACATGCGCGCTCGCACTGGGTCTGGGCGAGGCCGTGCTGACCATGACGAGCGAATACACCGGCAAGCGCGAACAGTTCGGCTTTCCCGTCGCGACCTTCCAGTCTGTCGCCGTACAGGCCGCGGACCGTTACATCGACCTGCGGGCCATGGAAGTGACGCTCTGGCAGGCGGCCTGGCGGATCTCCACCGGGGCCGGCGGTGCGCTGCCCGCTGAGGGCGACATTGCCGTGGCGAAGATCTGGGCGTCGGACGGTGTCCGCCGGGTCGTACAGACGGCACAGCATCTGCACGGCGGCTTCGGCGCGGACACCGACTACCCGCTGCACCGCTTCCATGCCTGGGCGAAGCAGATCGAGCTCTCCCTCGGCCCGGCGGCGGCGCACGAGGAGGCACTGGGCGACCTACTGGCCGGGCACCTCCTCGGCTGACACCGGCCAGGCCCTCAAACAACACAGGCCGAGCGTCCGCTCGGCACTCCAGCAGCCGAGCGGCCCCGGTCTCAGAGCACGAAAGCCGGGTTGCCGTTGTCGGTGACCATCGGACGTCCGGCACCGTCCCAGGCGAGCATCCCGCCATCGATGTTCACGGCGTCGATGCCCTGCTGCACCAGGTACTGGGTGACCTGGGCGGACCGGCCACCCACCCGGCACATCACATGGACACGCCGACCGTCCTCGGCAGCTTCGGTCAGCTCACCGAAACGGCCCACGAAGTCACTCATCGGAATGTGCAAGGCGCCTGCGACATGCCCGGCCGCCCATTCGTCGTTCTCCCGGACGTCCAGCACAAAGCCGTCCGACGGAACCGCCGCGACATCCACCGAGGGCAGCGGGGCGAAATTCATGGGTCATGCCTTCTCTCGTACGTACGCTCCAGAGTCACCGGGAACGCTACTGCACCAGACCCGCCAGCTCCGCCTCACGCTGAGCGACCTCGCCCAGCAGCTGATCGGCGATCTCGTCGAGCAGCCGGTCCGGATCGTCGGGCGCCATCCGCAGCATGGCTCCGATCGCGCTCTCCTCGAGCTCCTGGGCGAGCACCGTCAGGAGTTCCTTGCGCTGGGTCAGCCAGTTCAGCCGGGCATAGAGCTCCTCGCTCTCGCTGAGCTCCGCCTCCGGCACCACCGGCCCCGCCGCCCACTCCTGCGCCAGCTCCATCAGCAGCGCCTCGTCCCCACGCCCATATGCAGCGTTGACGCGGGTGATGAATTCCTCCCGGCGTGCCCGCTCCGTCTCGTCCTGCGCCAGGTCCGGGTGGGCCTTGCGCGCCAGCTCGCGGTAGAGCTTGCGCGCCTCCTCTGTCGGCCGGACCCGCTTGGGCGGCCGAACCGGCTGCTCGGTCAGCATCGCCGCCGCCTCGGGGGACAGCCCGTCGGAGTCGATCCAGTCGTGGAACAGTTCGTCGACGCCCGGCATCGGCATCACGATCGCCCGGGCCTCCTGCGCCTTGCGAAGGTCTTCGGGGTCACCGGTCCTGGCGGCCTGGGCCTCCGCGATCTGCGCATCGAGCTCATCGAGGCGGGCGTACATCGGCCCGAGCTTCTGGTGGTGCAACCGGGAGAAGTTCTCGACCTCGACCCGGAAGGTCTCCACCGCGATCTCGAACTCGATCAGCGCCTGCTCCGCCACCCGCACAGCCTTGGCGAGCCGAGCCTCGGGCCGAGCTCCCTCGGCAGTTCCGTCGGCAGCCCCGCCGTCAGTCCCAGCGGCAGCGTCGGCCTCCGAACCGGCACCGGCACCGGCACCGGCCGGCCCTCCGTGCTGCGTATCCTGCTCGTGCTGCCGGTCGTTTTCCTGCCGGTCATCGTCGTTCCGGGTGGTCGGCACCCCGGCGGCTTCGTGGGTCACCCGTCCAGCGTATGGCCACCGTCCACGCCCCGAGGACGCGCGGTCGACTCAATGCCCCTCACACGCCCAGTTCGGCGGCTATCCGCCCCGAACCGATGGCACGCATCAGCTCCGTGTGGTCCGCCTCAGTACGGTCCGCGTACGTCACCGCGAACGCCGCCACCGCCTCGTCCAGCTCCTCGTTCTTGCCGCAGTAGCCCGCTATCAGCCGCGGGTCGGCGCTGTGCGCATGCGCCCGAGCCAACAGCGCCCCGGTCATCCGGCCGTAGTCGTCGACCTGGTCGGCTGCCAGTGCCCCCGGGTCCACACTGCCCTTGCGGTTCCTGAACTGCCGCACCTGGAACGGGCGCCCGTCGACGGTGGCCCAACCCAGGAGAATGTCGCTTACGACCTGCATCCGCTTCTGCCCGAGCACCACCCGGCGCCCCTCGTGCGCCACCGCCGGCACATCGAACCCGACAGCCGGGAGGTAGGGCGCCAGCACGGACGGCCGCGCCTCCTTCACCTGCAGCACCAAGGGCTCGCCACGGTGATCGAGCAGGAGCACCACGTACGACCGGGTGCCGACACTCCCCGTGCCGACCACCCGGAACGCCACATCGTGGATCGCGTATCTGGCAAGGAGCGGTACCCGGTCCTCCGAGATCGTGCCCAGATAGTCACCGAGTCCCGCCGCCACCGCCGCTGCCTCCTCGTCCGGCACCCGCCGCAGAACCGGCGGCGCGTCTATGAAACGGCGTCCGCCGTCCCCGGAATCCTCGGTGGACTTGGCCGCGAATCGGGCGCTGGTGTTGTTACGGGCCTTCTCCGAGACCCGCTCCAGGGTGCCGAGCAGATCCCGTGCATCCGTGTGCGAGACCAACTCCTCGTCCGCGATGGCGTTCCAGGCATCAAGCGCGGGCAGTTTGGCCAGCAGCCGCATCGTCCGCCGGTATGCGCCCACCGTGTCGTATGCGCCCTGGCGGCAGGTGTCCTCGTCCGCCCCGGCCTCGCGCCCGGCGAGCACGAGCGAGGTGGCGAGGCGCTTGAGGTCCCATTCCCAGGGGCCGAACACGGTCTCGTCAAAATCATTCAGATCGATCACCAGGCTGCCCCGCGCATCGCCGTACAGCCCGAAATTGGCCGCATGCGCATCGCCGCAGAGCTGGGCGCCCACCCCGCTGACCGGCGTGCCCACCAGGTCATGCGCCATCAGCCCGGCCGAGCCACGCAGAAACGCGAACGGTGCGGCTGCCATCCGCCCCACCCGGATCGGGGTGAGACCTGGCACCCTGCCCCGGCTCGACTCCTCGACCGCCTGCACGGCATCGGGCCGCCCGGCCGGAAGGTCAAGGGCGGAGTGAGAGGCCCTGGGCACCCTCTCCCGCAGCGCCTTGCCCGCGTCCCTGGGCGACTGCGGCGCACTCCTGCCTGCCACAGTCGCCATAGTCCGCCGCGACGCGAATCCGGGCACGACCGGAATGCGCGGATCATCTGTCGCAGCCCGTTGAACCGGCACTGTCGCTTCGATTTCGCCCATGGCGCGCAGCCTCCCCCGCCTTCGCCCTGCGCTCCCGGCCCCATGCCCTGTCGCAGATCAATTGCGACGAAGGTACCGCCGTCCGCCGAGAGCCGTCTGCCCCTGTGGAAAACTCACCTCACGGCCTGTGGACAACACTCTGTCCTGGTCAGACGCCGACGGCCGCCTCTTCCAGTTCTTCCTCCAGCTCTTCCTCGTCGTCCGCCTCGGTCCGGGCTTCGGCCTTGACGTGCCGCCCCCGTCCCTGTGCTCCCCCGGCCTCGGTGGACCCGACGACGGCGCCGGCCGGAGCCGTCTCCAGGGCGACCCTCCGCCGCTTCGCCTCGGCCAGCCCCGCCACACCCATCACGGCCAGGCCCACCACGAACCAGAGCGCAAGCACCAGCACATGCCGGCCGAGCGCGTGTCCGCCGAAGTACACGTGGCTGCGTACACCCTCGATGAAGCCCGCACCGTTCCAGAAGGAGTGCAGCGCACCGAAGAAGCCGGGCTGCAGTTCGGGCCGGAAGATGCCGCCGGAGCTGGTGAAGTTGAGCATCACGAAGAGCACCATCACACCGAGCGTCGTCCACCGCTTGAGGAAGGTGTGCAGTCCGACGCCGATCAGCAGAATGCCCAGCGAGTAGAGCCAGGCCATCGCCCAGAGACCGCCGAGCCCATGGTCCACGAGACCGAACAGCGGACCTGCGAAGACCACTCCGATCATGCTCACCGCCAGGGAAGCGGCAACCGTCAGAGCGGCCCTGATCCGCAGCGCCAGCACCGCGCCCGCACCACCGATCACCGCGACCGATGCGTACGAGCCGATACTCACCGCGACCAGCAGGAAGAAGATGCCCTGGCCGGTCGGATCGCCGTCAGCGGTCGGTGCCGTGTCCGTCACCTTCAGCGGATCCCCCTCCGCGGCCGCAACCTCGGTGAAGACCTTCTCGACCACCGTGGCGCTGGTGTCGGAGGACGCGCTGGCCACCAGCAGCTCGGGGTGCTTCCCCGGCAGGTAGGCACCGTAACTCGCCTGCGTCCTGAGGTGGTTCACAGCCGTCGCGCGATCGGGGACCGTGCGCACACTCAGCGCCCCGTCACCCTTGTCCTGCAGCGTCTGCGCGAGCACCTGCGCTCTCGGCCCCGACCCGACCACGTCCACCCGCAGATCGTGCGGCTCAGGAGCGTGGAACGCCCCGAGGTAGGCGAGCCCCATGCCGATGCACATCAGCAGCGGCGTGACGAGATGGCTCAGCACATGACGCAGAGCGGCGGCGGTGGAGCCGGTGGCGGCGCTCGGGCCTGACGACATTCAGAACACTCCAATAGTTGGCTTTTACAACTCCTAACCCGTTGTACTATACAACTGAAATCCCGAGGAAGGCGAAGCAGTGCCAGGCACCCCCGAAGAACGCCAAGAATCACTGGATGTCATCCAGCGCGAACTGACCGCCTTCGCGCGCCGCGCGCGCGCCGCAGCGGCCCGCCTCCATCCAGAACTGCCCCTTGTCTCGTACACACTGCTGGCACACATCGACGACCGGCACGGCTGCCGCGCAACAGATCTGGCCGCGCACTACATGCTGGACAAATCGACGGTCAGCCGACAGATCGGCGCCCTGGAGAAACTGGGACTGGTCGAGCGGCACCCGGACCCGGACGACCACCGCATCCAGGTGCTGCACCCCACCGAGGCCGGAACCCAGGCGCTCGCAGCAACACAGGCCAGCCGCCGCTCCGCCTACCAGGAGCGCCTCGCGGACTGGACGGCGGACGACCTCGCAGGCTTCGCGGAGTACCTGCTGCGCTACAACGCGGCGGGCGACCCGAACACGACCTCCCCGCAGACGCCGAAGGCCTGACCCGGCAGAACATCCTCCGACCCACTACAACCAGCGCGACGGCCAGGACGTCCTCAGACCCCCGCTTGCCCGCGACATCCGGCACGCGTCAACAGGGGCCGTCGGAGGTCAGGTACGTCTTCGACCAGTGAGCCAACTCCTTGAGCGCGGGCTCCATCGCGGCGCCGGCCCGGGTCAAGCGGTACGAGACCCGCAAGGGTGGCCCCTCATCGACCTCGCGGACTACCAGCCCGGCCGCACCCAGCTCGGAAAGCCGGTCCGAGAGCATGCGCTCGCTGATGCCCGGAATCGCCCGCCGCAGATCCGCGAAGTGCACCGGCTGCTGCATCAGCACCGAGACGATCGGCCCCGTCCAACGCTTGCCGAACAGCTCGAAGACGCGGGTGATGCCCACATCGACTCGCTGACACGCCTGCTCGCTGTGCTCCGCCATACACCCAGGGTACTGCGCCACCGTGCGGGACTTACGAATAGTAAGTACCTATGTTATTACTAGGTACGAACGAAAATAAGGCACGCCTCATCGGCCTGCCGTCATCCCTAGATATCCGTGGAGACCCCCATGGCCACACTTCTGCACCTCGACTCCGCCGTCTTCCCCGAGGGCTCCGCGTCCCGCGATGTCAGTGCCGCCTTTGTGCAGGCCTGGCGCGAGCAGCACCCCGAGGGACAGGTCATCTACCGCGATCTCGCCGCCGCCCCGCTGCCCCACCTGGACGCAGCGGCCGTCGCCGCCGGTACCGAGGACCCGCTGCGCCGCGAGCTCGCGGACGAGCTGGCAGCGGCGGACGCCGTTCTGATCGGCGCTCCGATGTACAACTTCAGCATTCCGTCCACGCTGAAGGCCTGGCTCGACCAGGTGATCATCGTCGGCCACAACGCGGGCCCGGACAGCCCCGTGACGGGCACCCCGATCACCGTCGTCGCCAGCCGCGGTGGCTCGTACGCCGCCGGCACCCCGCGCGAGGACGCCGAGTTCGTCCAGAACTACCTGGAGAAGCTGCTGACGAGCATGTTCGGTGCCGAGGTCGACTTCATCGTCCCGGAACTGACGCTGGCCCGGTCCCAGCCCTCGATGGCCGAGCTCATTCCGCTCGCCGACGCCTCCCGCGCCCAGGCGTTCACTGCGGCTGCGGAGAAGGCCAAGGCCCTCGCTGCTCGCCTCGCAGCCTGAGTCGTACGGCACAGAGCCCACCAGGGCCCGCAGGAGCCGGGATCCCAACTGCAGCCCGCGGAGGTCAAGACTCCGCGGGCTGCAGCGGATCCCCTTCGATGCCCCCACAAGCCCCACAAAGCCCGAAAGCCCCATCCCTCCACGGGACGCCCCGAATCAGGCGTTTCACGTGAAACCAAACCCGGGAACGAAGAAGCCCCACAGGCCGTTGGCCTGTGGGGCTTCTCTCTTGTGCGCGAGGGGGGATTTGAACCCCCACGTCCCTAAGGACACTGGCACCTGAAGCCAGCGCGTCTGCCGTTCCGCCACTCGCGCAAGAGTGGTGTTTCCAGACTTTCTCACCGTTTGGTGCGAGCGCCTGGCGACATCCGGAAGATTAGCACGCTGGACAGGGTGGATTCACATCCGTTGTTTCACCGAACGCCTGGCGGGAACCGGGAACGCCGTGCGGCCGCCCCCACTCCTCCTCAGTGCACCCAAGGTGCGGGACACTGTCAGGAGGCCGCCTCTACGATCCGTGTGAGAGGTGACACTCATCCACAGGGCAGACAAGGGGAACCAGCCGATTTCCCGACGCGTGGATACGATCAGTAAGCAGTACAGGGACGACTACAACGGAGGAGGTGCCCCATGGGAGTCATGAAGCGTTTCGAGCAGCGTCTCGAAGGTCTGGTCAATGGCACCTTCGCCAAGGTCTTCAAGTCCGAGGTCCAGCCGGTCGAGATTGCGGGAGCCCTCCAGCGCGAGTGCGACAACAACGCAACTATCTGGAACCGTGAGCGGACCGTCGTCCCCAACGACTTCATCGTCGAGCTCAGCACCCCGGACTACGAGCGACTCAGCCCGTACTCCGGCCAGTTGGGCGACGAACTCTCCGGCCTGGTCCGCGACTACGCCAAGCAGCAGCGGTACACCTTCATGGGCCCCATCAAGGTCCATCTGGAGAAGGCCGACGACCTCGACACCGGGCTCTACCGGGTGCGCAGCCGCACCCTGGCGTCGAGTTCGTCACAGCAGCAGGACCCCCTGGGCCGACAAGGACTGCAGAGCGCCCCGGGACAGCACGGCCAGCCCCCCTACCCGGGCCCGGGGCGGCCTGCACAGCCCACCGGCGGCTACGGCTACCCGCCCAGCTCCGCCCCGCCCATGCCCGCGGCCCCGCCGCCGGGCGCGGGCAGGCCCGGAGCGCCCAGTAGCGACCGGCACCCGCCGGCCGGACCCAGCCCCCTGCCGAACGCGCAGGTGCGGCGCTGGATCGAGATCAACGGCACACGCCATCAGATCTCCCGCCCGACGCTGGTGCTGGGACGCAGCACCGACGCCGACGTGCGGATCGACGACCCCGGTGTATCGCGCCGGCACTGTGAGATCCGGACCGGAACGCCCTCGACGATCCAGGATCTCGGGTCTACCAACGGCATCGTGGTAGACGGGCAGCACACAACCCGCGCTACGCTCCGCGACGGCTCGCGGATCGTCGTGGGCAGCACCACCATCGTTTACCGGCAAGCCGAAGGGTGAAGCGGGGGCAATGTCAGAGCTGACCCTGACGGTCATGCGGCTAGGTTTCCTGGCTGTTCTGTGGCTGTTCGTGATCGTGGCCGTTCAGGTCATTCGCAGCGACCTGTTCGGAACGCGCGTCACGCAGCGCGGCTCACGCCGCACTGCGACCGACGCACGGCCGCCACAGGCACGCCAGAATGCCGCGGCACCGCCGCAGCAACGTCAACAACCCGGCCGCCAGCGCCGGGGGGCACCCACAAAGCTGGTCGTCTCCGAGGGCACACTCACCGGCACCACGGTGGCGCTCCAGGGGCAGACCATCACGCTGGGCCGTGCCCACGACTCAACAATCGTCCTGGACGACGACTACGCGTCCAGCAGGCATGCCAGGATCTACCCCGACCGTGACGGCCAGTGGATCGTCGAGGATCTCGGGTCCACCAACGGCACGTATCTCGACCGGACCCGACTCACCACCCCGACACCTGTTCCGCTGGGCGCGCCGATCCGGATCGGCAAGACCGTCATCGAGCTGCGGAAGTAGTACGACAATGAGCGAGCGGAGCGAGCGAGCCGCGGCGGTCCGGGTAACGGACCCGGCCCGGCTCCCGACCGGAGGGTGGGCAGTGTGGCTCGAGACCGGCTGTACCCCGAGCCGACGGGAGAGGTGCGCATGAGTCTTTCCCTGCGCTTCGCCGCCGGATCGCACAAGGGCATGATCCGGGAAGGCAACGAGGACTCCGGCTACGCCGGCCCGCGCCTTCTCGCCATCGCCGACGGCATGGGTGGCCAGGCAGCCGGCGAGGTCGCCAGCTCCGAGGTGATCTCCACGCTCGTCCAGCTCGACGACGATGTCCCGGGCTCGGACATCCTCACCTCGCTCGGTACGGCGGTCCAACGGGCCAACGACCAACTGCGCATGATGGTCGAGGAGGACCCCCAGCTGGAGGGCATGGGCACCACGCTCACCGCCCTGCTCTGGACCGGCCAGCGCCTCGGCCTCGTCCACGTCGGCGACTCCCGTGCGTACCTGCTGCGCGACGGCGTACTCACCCAGATCACCCAGGACCACACCTGGGTGCAGCGGCTGGTCGACGAGGGCCGGATCACCGAGGAAGAGGCCACCACCCACCCGCAGCGCGCCCTTCTGATGCGTGCCCTGGGCAGTGGCGACCACGTCGAACCCGATCTCTCCATTCGTGAGGTCCGGGTCGGCGACCGCTATCTGATCTGCTCCGACGGGCTCTCCGGCGTCGTCTCCCACCAGACGATGGAAGAGACCCTCGCCAGTTACCAGGGCCCCCAGGAGACCATCCAGGAGCTGATCCAGCTCGCCCTGCGCGGCGGCGGCCCGGACAACATCACCTGCATCGTCGCCGACGTCCTCGACGTCGACAGCAATGACACCCTGGCCGGACAGCTCAACGACACCCCGGTCATCGTCGGCGCGGTCGCCGAGAACCAGGCAGCACAGATGAGCGCCGCCGAAAGCACAGCCGCCATGCAGACCCCCGCCGGACGAGCGGCCGGCCTCGGCCGCCCTCCCGCCCCGCCGCCCGCAGGCGGCTTCGGTCCGCCCGGAAGCGGTGACGGCGCCGGCTACGGCGGAATGCCTGACGGCTCCTTCGACGCGTACACCGACGACGACTTCATCAAGCCCGGCGGCGGCCGTAAGTGGCTCAAGAGATCCTTCTACGTCGTGCTCGCGCTCGCTGTCATCGGCGGCGGTGTGTACGGCGGCTACCGCTGGACCCAGAACCAGTTCTATGTCGGCGCGAAGAACGAACATGTCGCGCTGTTCCGTGGCATCAACCAGGACCTGGCCTGGGTCTCGCTCTCGAAGATCGAGAAGGACCACCCCGAGATCGAACTCAAGTACCTCCCGCCCTACCAGCGCAAGCAGGTCGAGGCGACCATCGCCGAGGGCAACCTCACCGCCGCACGCGAGAAGATCGACGAACTCGCTGTCCAGGCATCCGCCTGCAAGAAGGACGCCCAGCGACGCGCGGCCGAGAAAGCCCGCTCCGACGAGAGCCAAGCCGGTGGTACGGGCTCGGACGTCAACAAGACGTCCGCCGCTTCCGGTGCCACCAAGACCAAGCCGACCGCAACTCCCACTCCTGGTCCCAGCCTCTCGGAGGAAGAGAAAAAGCTGGTCCCGCAGTGCGGTAAGCAGTAAAGCCGTAGGGGGCCTTCAGCACCATGAGCGTTGTCACCAACACGACCACGATCGGCGCGATCGACGCACCGAGCCGCCGCAACACCGAACTGATGATGATGGTCTTCGCCGTCGCCATCTCGGTATTCGCCTACGCCAATGTCGGACTCGCCATGGACGGCAAGCTCCCGTCCGGCATGTTCGGATACGGAGCCGGGCTCATCCTGCTCGGCGGCGTCGCCCACCTCGTGGTGCGCAAGTTCGCGCCTTATGCGGACCCGCTGCTGCTGCCGCTGGCGACCCTGCTCAACGGCCTGGGGCTGGTGCTGATCTGGCGGCTGGACCAGTCACCGAGACTGATCCAGCGTGCGGAGGCTGCGTACGGGGCGTACAGCCCCGACGCCCCCAAGCAGCTGCTCTACTCGGCAATCGGTGTCGCTTTCTTCGTCGCCGTGCTGATGATCCTCAAGGACCACCGCATCCTTCAGCGCTACACCTACATCTCGATGGCCGCGGCGCTGATCCTGCTGATCCTGCCGATGTTCTTCCCGGCGGTGAACGGCGCAAAGATCTGGATCAGCCTCGGCCCGTTCTCGATCCAGCCGGGAGAGTTCGCCAAGATCCTTATCGCGGTGTTCTTCTCCGGCTATCTCATGGTGAAGCGAGATGCGCTGGCGCTGGCCAGCCGCCGTTTCATGGGGCTGTACCTGCCGCGCGGACGCGATCTCGGACCGATCATCACCATCTGGGCTCTGTCGATCCTGATCCTGGTCTTCGAGACTGACCTCGGCACCTCACTGCTGTTCTTCGGCCTCTTTGTGGTGATGCTGTACGTCGCCACCGAGCGGACCAGCTGGATCGTCTTCGGTCTGCTGATGTCCGCGGCAGGCGCGGTGGGTGTGGCGTCCTTCGAGCCGCACGTGCAGTCCCGCGTGAACGCCTGGCTCGACCCGTTCTCCAAGGCGACGATGGCGCAGAGCGATCAGATCGCCCAGTCACTGATGTCCTTCGGTTCCGGAGGCACGCTCGGCACCGGACTGGGCCAGGGCCACTCGGACCTGATCATGTTCGCCGCCAATGCCGACTTCATCCTCGCCACCGTCGGCGAGGAGCTGGGTCTGGCCGGAATGATGGCCGTCCTGCTGATCTACGGCCTGATCGTCGAGCGAGGCGTCCGCACGGCGCTGGCCGCCCGTGACCCCTTCGGCAAGCTGCTCGCCATCGGGCTGTCGGGGGCTTTCGCGATCCAGATCTTCGTCGTCGCCGGCGGTGTCATGGGGCTCATCCCGCTGAGCGGTATGACCATGCCGTTCCTTGCGTACGGTGGTTCGTCCGTGCTGGCCAACTGGGCGCTGATCGCCATTCTGATCCGGATCAGCGACACCGCCCGCCGTCCCGCCCCGGCCCCCGCCCCGTCCTCCGACGCCGAGATGACCCAGGTGGTCCGACCGTGAACAAGCCCCTCCGCCGGATCGCGATCTTCTGCGGCGTCCTCATCCTCGCCCTGCTCGTACGGACCAACTACCTGCAGTACGTCCGTGCCGACGAGCTGAACAGCCGCGACGAGAACCGCCGCGTCCGCATCGAGCGTTACGCACACGAGCGCGGCAACATCATCGTCGACGGCAACCCGGTGACCGGCTCCGTCGAGACCAAGGTCGGCGACTTCAAGTACAAGCGCGTCTGGAAGAACGGCCCCATGTGGGCGCCCGTCACCGGGTACTCCTCGCAGGCGTTCGACGCCAACTTCCTCGAAAAGCTCGAGGACGGCATCCTCACCGGCAACGACGACCGACTCTTCTTCGACCGGACGCTGTCGATGTTCACCGGCGAGAAGAAGCAGGGCGGCAACGTCGTCACCACCCTCAACGCCGCCGCCCAGAAGGCTGCCTTCAAGGGACTCGGCGACAAGAAGGGCGCCGTCGCCGCGCTCGACCCGCAGACCGGCGCCATCCTGGCCCTCGTCAGCACCCCGTCGTACGACCCCTCGACCTTCGCGGGCAACTCCGACGCCGACTCCAAGGCCTGGGAAAAGCTCTCCAAGGACAAGGACAAGCCGATGCTCAACCGGGCACTGCGCGAGACCTACCCTCCGGGCTCGACCTTCAAGGTCGTCACCGCCGCGGCCGCGCTGGAGAACGGGCTGTACACCAGCATCGATGAGCACACCAAGTCGCCGCTGCCCTACCGGCTCCCGCTGACCAGCGGCAACCTGGAGAACGAGGGCAACATCCCGTGCGAGAACGCCTCGCTGCGGGAAGCGCTGCGGTGGTCCTGCAACACCGTCTTCGGCAAGATCAGCGATGACCTCGGCAACCAGAAGATGATCGACCAGGCCAACAAGTTCGGCTTCAACAAGGACATCTTCACCCCGGTCCGCGCCGACGCCAGCGTCTACCCCAAGGACAACCGCCCGCAGAACGCCATGGCCGGCATCGGCCAGGCGTCCAACCGCGCCACCCCGCTGCAGATGGCGATGGTCGCCGCCGCGGTCGCCAACGACGGCAAGCTGATGCAGCCGTACATGATCGACAAGCGCCAGGCCCCGAACCTGGACGTGATCTACACCCACGAGAAGGAGCAGCTCAGCCAGCCCCTCTCGGGTGAGAACGCCCAGAAGCTCCAGCAGATGATGGAGACCGTGGTCAAGAACGGCACGGGAACCAACGCCCTCATCGACGGCGTCACTGTCGGCGGCAAGACCGGCACCGCCCAGCACGGTCTCAACAACAGCGAGAAGCCGTACGCCTGGTTCATCTCGTACGCCAAGACCGACAGCGGCTCCCCGGTCGCCGTCGCCGTGGTCGTCGAGGACGGCCAGGCCAACCGGGACGACATCTCCGGTGGCGGTCTGGCCGCCCCGATCGCAAAGGCTGTAATGAAGGCGGTCATCGACAGCAAGAAGTGATGCCCGTCACATCGGGTGCCATACCTGCACATTGGGATACCGGTCAGGTATCAGGTCCGGACTCCGGGCCGATCAGGTGGTGCGCGGCCGGTAGCGTATGCGCGAGCAGCACACCGCCGGACCGCACACCGGTGCGGTCGGGACTGACGGAGAGGGCTGGAACAGTTATGGAAGAGCCGCGTCGCCTCGGCGGCCGGTACGAGCTGGGCTCGGTGCTCGGCCGTGGTGGCATGGCCGAGGTCTACCTCGCACACGACACCCGGCTCGGCCGCACCGTAGCTGTGAAGACGCTGCGGGCCGATCTGGCCCGCGACCCGTCCTTCCAGGCCCGGTTCCGCCGTGAGGCCCAGTCCGCCGCCTCGCTCAATCACCCGGCGATCGTCGCTGTCTACGACACCGGTGAGGATTACGTCGACGGGGTTTCCATCCCGTACATCGTGATGGAGTACGTCGACGGGTCGACGCTCAGGGAACTTCTGCACTCCGGCCGCAAGTTGCTGCCCGAGCGCACCCTCGAGATGACCGTCGGCATCCTCCAGGCGCTGGAGTACTCGCACCGCGCAGGCATCGTCCACCGCGACATCAAGCCGGCGAACGTCATGCTGACGCGCACCGGCCAGGTCAAGGTCATGGACTTCGGCATCGCCCGCGCCATGGGCGACTCCGGTATGACGATGACCCAGACCGCGGCCGTCATCGGCACCGCCCAGTACCTCTCCCCGGAACAGGCCAAGGGCGAACAGGTCGACGCGCGCTCCGACCTGTACTCGACCGGTTGCCTGCTCTACGAGCTGCTGACGGTCCGGCCGCCGTTCATCGGGGACTCACCCGTCGCGGTTGCCTACCAGCACGTACGGGAAGAACCGCAGAAGCCCAGCAACTTCGACCCCGAGATCACGCCCGAGATGGACGCGATCGTGTTGAAGGCCCTGGTCAAGGACCCCGACTACCGCTACCAGTCGGCCGACGAGATGCGTGCCGACATCGAGGCCTGCCTCGACGGCCGGCCGGTCGCCGCCGCCGCGGCGATGGGTGCGCCCGGGTACGGCGGCTACGACGGATACGGCAACGACCAGCCCACCACCGCGCTGCGCGCCACGGACCAGAACGGCGCGCCCACATCCATGCTGCCCCCGGTCAATCCGGACGACGGCGGCTACGGCTACGACGACCGCCCGGACCGCCGCCGCCAGAAGAAGAGCAACACCTCGACGATCCTGCTGATCGTCGCGGGCATCCTGGTGCTCATCGGCGCGATCCTGATCGGCCGGGCGGTGTTCAGTGACACCAACAGCAACAGCAGCAAGGTCGATGTGCCGAACATGGTCGGCTCGACCGTGAAGGAAGCACAGAAACTCGCGGAAACCGCCGACGTCATTCTCAAGGTCGGCTCGCGCGAACCCTGCGAGGACCAGCCCGAGGGCAAGATCTGCAGCCAGGATCCGACCGCCGACGGCACGATGGCGGAGAAGGACACCGTCACGGTCGTGGTCTCCACCGGTGCGCCGAAGGTCGAGGTCCCGGACGTCGTGGAGAAGACCGAGGCGACCGCCCGTAAGGACCTTGAGGACAAGGGCTTCACGGTGAACGTCACCGCGGTCGAGTCCGACAAGACCGCGGGTACGGTCACCAAGCAGGACCCCGAGGGCGGCACGAAGGCCGAGAAGAACTCCGAGGTCACGATCACCGTCGCCAAGCAGGCCACCCAGAAGGTGCCGAACGTGGCCGACCGGGACTACAACGCCGCGGTGGCTCAGCTCAATGGCGTGGGCTTCACCAACATCTCCAGGACCGACGTCGATTCGGACAAGCCCGCGGGCCAGGTGATCAGCCAGACTCCGCCCGCCGACTCTTCGCAGCCGCTGACTGCCCAGATCGTGCTGACGGTCTCGAAGGGTCCGCAGCAGCCGGAGAAGGCCACGGTTCCCGATCTGCAGGGCAAGACCCTCGCGGAGGCGAAGGCCCTGCTGGCCCAGGCAGGTCTACAGCTCGGCCAGGTGCAGGGACCGAACGACGACAACGCGACGGTTGTCGCCTACCAGCCCGGCGTGGGCCAGCAGGTCGACAAGAACAGTGCGGTCAACGTCCAGACCATGCCGGGCGGTGGAGACGGCAACATCTTCGGCGGCCCGTCCGGCTCACGACGCTGACCTCGAGCCGCACCACCCATCGGGCCCCGGCACCTCAACGGTGACCGGGGCCCTTTGCTGTGTCCGCAGCGATGCCTTCTGCCGACGCCATGAACTGGCGGGAGTTCGAGCACCACGTCGCCGTACTTCTCCGCCGCGACGGCTGCACGGGCGTCGTGGTGCATGGCGGCCGCGGCGACCGAGGTGTGGATGTCACAGCAGTGTCCGCGGACGGCCGCAGCATCGTCGTGCAGTGCAAGAGCTTCGCGCCCTACCGTCCGGTGTGGAGCGGAGAGCTACAGAAGTTCCTCGGCGCCTCTTTCGTCCAGCACGGGGCCGATGTGGCTCTCTTCGTCGCCACGGCCTCCTTCACACCCGACGCACGCGCCATCACCGAGACCTACGGCATCAGCGTCGTCAACCGCGCTCACCTCGAAAAGTGGAGCGCCGGAGTACCGCTCCCGATCCTGAGGTAGCCGTCACCAGGAAAAGAAGGGGGCCCGAAGTCGCAAAGGCTGGTTGCGACTTCGGGCCCCCTCCGTCCTGGAACGACTGAGCTCCTCGAAGGAGCTCAGTCACGGTTGCCGCAGCTCCGCCGGCTTCGTACGGTCCTTGTCCACCTTCTCCGTACGCACCAGCTCGCCCCACACGATGTAGCGGTACTTCGACGTATAGACCGGCGTGCAGGTCGTCAACGTGATGTAGCGGCCGGGCTTCTTCGCTCCCGATCCCTTGGGCACCGCCTGCAGCACATCGACGTTGTACTTCGACGTCTCGGGAAGCTCCTTGAAGACCTTGTAGACGTACCAGGTGTCCCTGGTCTCGAAGACGACCGCGTCACCCGTCTTCACCTTGTCGATGTTGTGGAATTTGGCACCGTGCCCGTCTCGGTGTGCCGCCAGGGTGAAGTTGCCCTGCTTGTCCCAGGGGAGAGCCGACTTCACCGGGTCCGTGTAGTAGCCCGCGATGCCGTCGTTGAGGTTCTCGGTGTCGGTGCCCTTCTTGACCAGCACCTCGCCGTTCTTCATCGACGGGACGTGCAGGAAGCCGATGCCGTCCTTGGTGTCCAGCGCCCCCGGTCCGCTCGCCCATCGGTCACGGACGGTGTGGCCCTGTTTGGTGGCCTCGCGATCGGCGAGCACATTTGTCCACCAGAGGGAGTAGACGACGAAGAGCCCCAGCACCAGGCCTGCGGTGATCAGCAGTTCGCCGAAAACACTGACCGCGGTCGCGACGGGATGGCGGCCGCTGCGCCGCTGCGGGGGCGCGGACTCACCGATTCGCTCTTCGTGCTCGGTCCTCGCTGTCACCGCACCCGTCCCTGTCGTGATGGTGTCTCAGCCGACGAGTGCGTCGGGCTTCCCTTTGCTGCGCGGTCGTTCGTCGACCATCTTGCCCCAGACGATCAAACGGTACGTACTCGTGAATTCCGGCGTACAGGTCGTCAGCGTGATGTACCGGCCCGGCCCGGTGAACCCCGAACCGGGCGGCACCGGGCCGATCACCGAGACATTGGACGGCGATGTCTGCGGAAGGGTCTTCGTCGCCTCGTACGTGTAGTACGCATCCTGCGTCTCGACCACGATCAGGTCACCGGGGCGCAGCCGGTTGATGTATCGGAAGGGTTCGCCGTGCGTGTTGCGGTGGCCCGCCAGCGCGAAGTTGCCCTGCTTGGCCGACGGCATCGCGGTGCGGAGCGCGCCCTCGCCGTAGTGGCCGACCATGCCCCGGTCGAGGACCTTCTCCTTGCTGGTGCCCTCGGCGATCGGGGCGACGACATCCAGTTTGGGGATGTGGATGATGGCGAATCCCTGCCCCGCTTCGAACACACCGGGATCGCGGTCGCCCTTCGCCCAGTCGTCCTGGATCTTGTGCGTCTCCTTGCCGGCGTACTGCTCGGCACGCACATTCGTCCACCACAGCTGGTATGTGACGAACAGCAGCATCAGCACGCCGAGGGTGATGAACAGTTCCCCGACGACCCGGCTGGCGACAACGGCCGGGCTGTCCTTGGCCGCGCGCGCCGCACGCCGTGCCTCGACGCGTGACATCGGCTTCGCGGCCGACGCCGTTGTCTCCGGCTGCGGTTCGCTGCGTCGACGGCCGCGCCCCTTGGCAGCGCGCCGGCGCTCGGCGCGGCCTCCGGTGCGTGGTTCCGGACCGTCCTTCTCGGGCCCCGTGTCCGGTTCCGCGAAACTCTCCGCATCGCTCGCCGACCCCGACCCCGACCCCAGCTCCGGATCCGGCCCGGAATTCGGCTGCCGGGTCGTCATCGCCTGGTCGGCCAGGCGCCGGATGTCCGCCGTCCGCAGACCGACCGTCTCGTCGTCGAGCGGGAAGGGATGGGCGACAGGTTGCGCCCGGTGCGTCGGCGCGGGCGCCTGCTGCCCGTACCAGTCCCGTTCGAACCCCTCGGGGTCGTACCACTCCGGCGGAGTCTCCTCGGGCTTCTGCGCCCCCCGTGGCGGCTGTGGTGGCTGTGCCTGCGCCTGCGGCGGCTGATCCGGGGCCCGGTGCAGCCCCCGCCCCGGCTTCTGCTCCTGCCCCGCCCCCGGTTCCTCGGACGGGACGTTGTCCGCCCGGAACCAGGGCGAGGCATGCTGCCCCGGCAGCGGATCGTTCAGCGGATCCGCCAGCTGGTCGACCGCCGCCTCGAACGCGCCTGCGGCCTCGTACGCTCCTTGCTCGTACGGGCCGTCCTGTCCGGCGTCGTGTTCGGGGCGGAGTGCGGTCACGCGACGGCCTTGCCCACCACCGGCGCGAGCCCCGCCGACCTCGCTACTGCTCCTGTGTCGCCGCACTGTGCCAGCCAGTTGGCCAGCATCAGATGGCCGTGCTCGGTCAGCACCGACTCCGGGTGGAACTGCACACCCTCCACCGCCAGTTCGCGGTGGCGCAGTCCCATGATGATGCCGTCGGCGGTGCGCGCGGTCACCTCCAGCTCCGGCGGAACCGTGTCGGGTTCGGCGGCGAGCGAGTGGTAGCGGGTCGCGGTGAAGGGGGACGGCAGACCGGTGAAGACCCCGGTGCCCTCATGGGTCACCAGCGAGGTCTTGCCGTGCAGCAGCTCCGGGGCCCGGTCCACCACACCGCCGTACGCCACCGCCATCGACTGCATCCCGAGGCAGACCCCGAAGACCGGAACGCCCGTGGCCGCGCAGTGACGCACCATCTCGACGCAGACACCTGCCTGCTCCGGGGTGCCGGGGCCGGGTGACAGCAGTACGCCGTCGAAGCCGTCCTGGGCGTGCGCCGTGGTCACCTCGTCGTTGCGCAGCACCTCGCACTCGGCGCCGAGCTGATAGAGGTACTGGACGAGGTTGAAGACAAAGCTGTCGTAGTTGTCCACGACAAGGATGCGGGCACTCACTGGCCGGCCCCCGATCCGGTCGAGCCGTCGACCGTCACGTCACCGAACGGAAGCAGCGGCTCCGCCCACGGGAAGACGTACTGGAAAAGCGCGTAGACGACAGCCAGCGCCAGCACGAGCGAGATGAGCGCACGCACCCATACGTTGCCCGGCAGATGCCGCCAGATCCAGCCGTACATGCTGTCCCCTCCATTCGGTACGGGACCAGACTAAAGGGCCGGGGCAGGAGCGTGGGTCAGCTGTGGAAAGCTGCCGGCTTGCCGTCGGTCACAGGCTGGGTCGCATCGAGGTGCGCCCAGGCGATCAGCCGGTGGCTGCTGCCCCATTCGGGATCGCAGGTGGTCAGCGTCAGATAGCGGCCCGGCCCGTCGAAGCCGGACTTACGGGGGACGGGGTCGATGACCCCGATGTCGCTCGGTACCGTCCGGTAGGGCTTCTTGTCGATGCGGTACGTGAACCACGTCGCCCCGTCCGTCAGCACCACCGCGTCTCCCGGGCGCAGCTTCGGGAAGTCCTTGAACGGATCCCCGTATGTGCGACGGTGTCCGGCGACCGCGAAATTGCCCCTCGCGCCGAGGCGGGCGGTCCCGGTGTAGTGACCGAGCCCCTTCTGTAAGGTCCTGACCTCGGTGTTCTCCAGGACGGGCCACTCCCAGCCCTTCCCGAAGCGGGGTATGTACAGCATCGCGAACGGCTTGCCGTCCTGGTACGCCGCCGGGGCGGGGCGCGCCGCCGGCGTCGGGGAGGTGTGCGGCGCGGGTGCGGACACCGTTCCCTGCGCCCACCGGTCGCGCAGGGTGTCGATCTGTCCCTCGGTCGCGTCGGCGGCCTTCACTCCGGTCCAGAACAGCACGTACACCACAAAGAGCACGATCAGGGCGCCGATGGTGATGCAGAGTTCGCTGAACGTCCTCACGATCAGTCGCACCGACACCTCGTCGGCCTCCCCACAGCTGCTCGCTACTTCACCGGCTCCGCATAGTGGAGATCCACTGTGCCCGAGTAGCCGGGAAGAGTCACCGCCTTGTGCTCGTCGACTTTCCAGCCGAGTCCGTACGCCTTCACATACAGCAGGTAGTTGCTGATTGCCGTGGAGTTGTCGAGAGCCTGCTTGAGCTCGGCCGGGTCACCGACTGCGGTGATCTTGTACGGCGGGGAGTAGACCCGGCCCTGGAGGATCAGGGTGTTGCCGACGCAGCGCACGGCGCTGGTGGAGATCAGCCGCTGGTCCATGACCTGAATGCCCCGTGCGCCGCCCTGCCAGAGGGCGTTGACGACCGCCTGCAGGTCCTGCTGGTGAATGACCAGGTCATTGGGTTGCGGGTCGGGGTAGCCGGGGTTGGCGGTGGCGTTGGGCGGGGCGTCGTCGAGCGTGACGGCCACGGACCGGCCGGAGAGCTTTGTGGTGCCCGCGGCCCGCTCCAGCTCCTTGAGCCGGGCGTCCTCCGCCTTGGTGCTGTCGTCGTCGCGCCGGACGAGGGTGTCGATGTCCTCGCGCACGGATGCGTTGGTCTCGTCCAACTGGGCGTTCTTGCCGCTGCGCTGCTGGATGAGGTCGGAGAGCTTCAGCAGCGAGGAGTCGGTGCGGATATTTGTGCCCTTGGCCGTGTTGGCGCTGGTGACGAAGATCAGTCCGGCGAGGGCGAAGACCGCAGCGGTGAGCACCCTGACCGGGTGCCGGAAGGTGCGCCGGACCGGTCCTTGGGGGGAGTCGGCAGAATTGCTCAACGTACCCTTATCTCCTTCGGCGCCGCGGAAGCACTACGCTAACGGACGCCCGGGGGAGGCAGCATTCCCCCTCGCGCCCCGCCCCGGCGCCAGCCACAGTTCCCTGCGCGGTCACGCAGCGCATCGACAGGAGAGTTCCTCGTGCCGAAGTCACGTATCCGCAAGAAGGCCGACTTCACGCCCCCTCCGGCGAAGCAGGCAACCAACATAAAGCTGTCCAGCCGGAGCTGGGTGGCGCCGGTGATGCTGGCGCTCTTCCTGATCGGTCTGGCCTGGATCGTCGTTTTCTATGTGACCGACGGCGATCTGCCGATCAAGTCGCTGGGGAACTGGAACATCGTCGTCGGCTTCGGCTTCATCGCCGGCGGCTTCGGTGTCTCCACGCAGTGGAAGTAGCACCGCAGGGCACGTGACCCCACAGCAGGGCCCGGTCCTGCAACCCTTGCCCCGAGTTACCCACAGCGTTATCCACAGGCAGGGGAAAAGGTCAGACGATCTGTGGATAACTCCCTGGCTGTTGACGCCGATGTGACTGCAGCCTCCCCCATCGGGGGATGGCACGCCCCTTGTCTCTGCTGGAAAAACCCAGCTCAGCGACAAGGGGCACAGTTGTTCCCACAGAATGCACAAGATCCGGCACACGCTGTGGACAACTGACCGAGGGAACGCCCGGCGAACGGCGTCCGTTCAGGTCAGCGCGGCTGTTCTGGCGATGACGATGGCGACCACAGCCACCAGGACCAGGGCACAGGTGCCGTACTGCACCAGTGCGCGCCGCTCGCGGGGTGCGTGCACCATGCCGATCGCGATCAGCGTGCCCGCGATCAGACCGCCGACATGTGCCTGCCAGGCGATTCCGCTCCAGGTGAAGGTGAAGAGCAGGTTCAGCGCGAGGAGCACGAGGACCGGCCGCATGTCGTAGTTCAGGCGGCGCATGAGCACCGCAGTGGCGCCCAGCAGGCCGAAGATGGCGCCGGAGGCACCGAGTGAGGGCTGATTCGGTGCAGCGATCCAGTAGGTGAGAGCGCCGCCCGCCAGGCCGGAGAGCAGATAGAGCGCGAGGTAGCGGGCGCGCCCGAGTGCCGCCTCCAGGGGGCCGCCGAGCCACCACAGTCCCAGCATGTTGAACGCGATGTGCCACACCTCCTGGTGCAGGAACATCGACGTGACCAGCCGGTACCACTGGCCCTCCGCAACGCCCTCCGGCGGGCCGCCGTAGTAGAGGTTGGCCCGGCCGAAGAGCGTCAGGTCCTGGAGCAGCGCCCCCTTCACGTGCACCACGATGAACAGGGCGACATTGAGAGCGAGCAGGATCTTGGTGACCAGCCGGGGGTCGGCCGCGACGGTGCCGCCGGCGAGGGTACGCGGCTGATTGGCCGCCGGTCCGTGCCCCGTACCGGATCCCTGGCGGACGCAGTCCGGGCACTGGAAGCCGACCGAGGCGTTGACCATGCACTCGGGGCAGATCGGGCGGTCGCAGCGGGTGCAGCGGATGTGCGTCCCACGACCGGGGTGGCGGTAGCAGCTGGGCGAGCCGTCAGTGGCGGCGGACCGATCCTGGTCTCCCGGCGGCTGCTGGTCCATCGGTCCCATCACTTCCCGGTCCCCTCGGTGCTCGTCGTGGCGGCAGCACGCACAACGCAGCCCTGCTCGTCCGCTATGTAACAAGTACGGACGAGCAGGGCGGTTGGTTCCCCGAAAGGACAATCAGAGCGTGATCATTTGATGACCGCCGGCGATCATCGGTTCTCGATGACGACCGACTCGATCACGACGTCCTGCAGCGGACGGTCGGTGCGGGCGTTGGTCTTGGTGGCCGCGATGGCGTCCACGACCTTCTGGCTGGCGGAGTCGACGACCTCGCCGAAAATGGTGTGCTTGCCGGTCAGCCAGGCTGTCGGCGAAACGGTCACGAAGAACTGCGAGCCATTGGTGCCCGGGCCGGCGTTGGCCATGGCCAGCAGGTACGGCTTGTTGAAGCCGAGGTCGGGGTGGAACTCGTCACCGAACTCGTACCCCGGGCCACCGGTGCCGTTGCCCAGCGGGTCACCGCCCTGGATCATGAAGCCGCTGATGACGCGGTGGAAGACGGTGCCGTCGTACAGCCTGTCCGTGGACTTCTTGCCGGTCTCGGGATGCGTCCACTCACGCTCACCCTTGGCGAGCTCGACGAAGTTCTTGACCGTCTTGGGCGCGTGGTTCGGCAGAAGCCGGATCTCGATGTCGCCCTGATTGGTCTTCAAGGTGGCGTAAAGCTGCTCAGCCACGATCTGCCTTCCGTAAGTCTTCAGTGACGTTCACCGATCCTCGCACGGACCGTCCGCTCCGGCGCCCGGCCGCCACCACCAACGCACCTCACTCACCTTCTTGCCCGATTCCGCGCCCGTGCGCCCAGGCCGTTTTCGCCCCGCTCGCCTGCGGCTTCCCCGAAACCCTTACGTGCCGCTCCCCGCAGGAACAAATGCGGCCAAGTGCGTGACGAACCGGCGCGGGCTGAACCGAACCGTGGCATTGTCATCGGCAAGCTCCCCTTGCACCGCATTGCCCGAAGGCGTCACCGATGACCTGAATAACCCGGATGCCTGCCCCGCATGCCGTACAGGCCTCCGGCAGGCATGATCTCGAAATGGGTGGAAAGGCGGAGTATCAACCCGCCACCAAGGAGGAGGATCCCGTGACCCGCATCGACAGCGTGCGCGCCGCAACCGACTCGGCGAAGGACAGCGTGCAGCACGCCGCGGAAGTGGTGGCGCCCTACGCCGACACGGCCAAGGACCAGGCCGCACATCTTGCGTACGAGGCCCGCGCGCGGCTCGCGCCGAAGGTGTCGAAGGCAGCCCAGCAGGCCCGCGTCCAATACGACGCGCATCTCGCACCACGTATCGAACTGGCCCGTGCTCACGTACCCCCCAAGGTCGACGAGGCCGCCCAGCGCGCCGCGCACCACACCCGCCGGGCCGCCCGTACCGCCGCGGACTACACCGTGCCGCGCGTCGGGCACGCGATGGCCGTCGCCCAGCCCGTGGCCGAGGAGGCCTCGGCCCGCAGCGCCGCCGCGCTGGCCGCGCTGCGCAGTCAGGTGACCGCGAAGGAGATCAGGCAGCTGGCCAGAAAGCACGAGCGGCGGGCGAAGGCCGGGCGGCTGTTCAAGGGGTTCGTCGTGGTCGGCATCGTGGCGGGCGGTGCCTACGCCGCCTGGAGGTGGTGGGACAAGCAGGCCAACCCGGACTGGCTGGTCGAACCACCCGCTCCCACGGAGGTCTCCGACCGCGCGCCCCTGTCCTCGGTCGACGGCAGTGGTCCGAGCTCGCTCGACCCGGAGGTCCAGGCCAAGCAGACCGAGGCGGAGAACAAGGGGACGGACGGCCCGGAAGGTGTGGACGGCACCGATCTCGACGACCGCCGCTGAACAGCCCCTGCACGAGGAACGGGCGCCGGAAGACCTGAGGTCGAGAGCCGCGCCGTGTGGATACAATGGGGGCTAGGCGAGTGGTAAAACATAAAACAAGCGATCAAAAAGAACCGCGAACAAC
>NZ_JBHVWS010000008.1:0-2383 GCF_042882185.1 Streptomyces sp. NPDC058239 | reverse complement strand
GGCCCCGTTCTCCCCGCCCGCCGCTGAACCCCCCCGCCACGTGGACCGGGCGCCGTAAGACCTGCGGTCTTCCGGCGCCCGTTCTGTCACCTGTGGAGCCTAGGAGATTCGAACTCCTGACATCTGCCTTGCAAAGGCAGCGCTCTACCAACTGAGCTAAGGCCCCGAAAAAGCGGACAGCACCAGACGCTTCAGCGTCTCGGCGCCCGCCGCAGACCAGAGTACCGGGTACTCCCCGGAATCTTGCAAAAAGATGGGGACTCCCGGTCGGCGACCACTCTCCGTAAGATGCTCGACGAGGTTCGCAGCAGCGAAGCCGCAGCGAAGGGGAGACGCCATGGATGCAGCTCAGCAAGAGGCAACAGCAAGAGCCAGGGAGCTTCAGCGCAGCTGGTACGGAGAACCTCTCGGGGCGCTCTTCCGCCGGCTGATCGATGATCTCGGCCTGAACCAGGCCCGGCTCGCCGCAGTCCTCGGGCTGTCCGCCCCCATGCTTTCCCAGCTGATGAGCGGTCAGCGGGCGAAGATCGGCAACCCCGCGGTCGTCCAGCGTGTCCAGGCGCTCCAGGAACTGGCCGGCCAGGTCGCCGACGGCAGTGTCAGCGCGGGAGAGGCCACCGATCGCATGGAAGAGATCAAGAAGTCCCAGGGCGGCTCCGTCCTCACCGGCACCAGCCAGACCTCCAACACCGGCGGCGCCCCGACCGTCCGACGCGTGGTGCGTGAGATCCAGTCGCTGCTGCGGTCCGTCGCGGCCGCCGGTGACATCATCGATGCCGCCGACTCCCTCGCCCCGACCCACCCGGAACTGGCAGAGTTCCTCAAGGTGTACGGCGCAGGGCGCACCGCGGACGCGGTGGCGCACTACGAGGGACACCAGAGCTAGGGCCCTTTCATGCCCTGGTTCCCGCTGGAGTACTGGGGCACTACCCCCGAGAGCCGGGCACGAGCCGAAACAGGAACTGGGAGCGGGCGCAGCGCAATGGGTGAGGTCTTCGCCGGTCGGTACGAACTGATCGATCCGATCGGACGTGGTGGGGTCGGCGCCGTCTGGCGCGCCTGGGACCACCGGCGCCGCCGTTATGTGGCGGCCAAGGTCCTCCAGCAGAGTGACGCACACACGCTGCTGCGATTCGTCCGCGAGCAGGCGCTGCGGATCGAGCATCCGCATGTGCTCGCTCCGGCCAGCTGGGCCGCGGACGACGACAAGGTCCTGTTCACCATGGACCTGGTGAGCGGTGGTTCGCTGGCGCATGTCATCGGCGACTACGGACCGCTGCCTCCTCGTTTCGTCTGCACGCTGCTCGACCAACTGCTGTCCGGACTGTCGACGGTGCATGCGGAGGGCGTCGTGCACCGTGACATCAAACCCGCAAACATCCTGATGGAGGCCACCGGCACCGGACGGCCGCATCTGCGGCTGTCCGACTTCGGTATCTCCATGCGCAAGGGTGAGCCGCGGCTCACAGAGACCAACTACGTGGTGGGAACGCCCGGTTACTTCGCGCCCGAACAGATGATGGGCGCGGAGCCCGATTTCCCCGCGGACCTCTTCGCGGTCGGACTGGTCGCGCTGTATCTGCTGCAGGGGAAGAAGCCGGACGGGCGGGCCATCGTCGAGCACTTCGCCTCGTACGGCACTCCCAGCGCCCCGGAGGGGATTCCCGAGCCGTTGTGGCAGGTGCTCGCGGGGCTGCTGCAGCCGGATCCCCAGGCCAGGTTCCGTACGGCCACGGGCGCGCGCAAGGCGCTGACGGCCGCGGTCGACATGTTGCCCGAGCCCGGCGCCGACGACGAGCCGGTGGAGGTCTTCGACCAACTCGGGCCGCTGCCTGCGGGCTTCGGCCCTGCCGGACCGATCGCGGCTCCCCGGACAGCCTCACAGGACGCGCAGCCCGCACAGACGGACCAGTCCGCCCAGCCCTACACCCAGCCGCCGGTCCCGATGTCGGAAACGGGCAGCTTCCACCTCCCTCCGCCTCCGCAGCAGCCCACACCGCTGCCCCATCCGGCGCAGCCGGCCACGCCCCCCGCACCCATCCCGGCGCACACGGCTTCCCCCTTCCCCGCGCCGGATCCTTCGCGGGCCCCCACTGCCGCGGTGCAGCACGAGCCGGCTCTCACCCGCGCGTACACAGCCGGGCAGCCGCAGGTTCCCGCTCCCGGAGCAGGGGTTCCCCCGCACCTCTCGGCCGCTGTTCCCGCGCACGCACCGCAGAAGCGTCCGGGACCGCCTCCGAAGGTGGCGGTCCCGGTCCTGCTGGTGGCGCTGATCTGTTTCGCCGTGGGCATCTGGGCACTGACCCAGAGCTGAGCACGGCCGGGGGGGGCCCCCTGCCGGGGCGGCGGAGGGCGCTCGCCGCGACCCCCCCGGCGGCGGCGC